>JAUWWG010000103.1 GCA_030616985.1 Thermoplasmatota archaeon | reverse complement strand
CGAGGATTGAACCCGTCGTTGTAAGCCTCCACAGAACGTATATAGTCACTTGCTATTTATATAATTTTTCCCATATTGCAGAGAAAACAGCAAATATAACGCGAGCAATAGGTTTTTTATTGATATTTTGCACAGGTGGGAGGTGCATCAATGACTAAAAAGGGGTATGTCAAACTCCGTTTTCTTAAGGATTTTATCAGGAAAGACTTTTACCATTGAGAAGGGAAAAGTTATAGAAGTGAAAAAGAAGGGGCATAAGCCGCTGATAAACGATGGAATCGCTGAATATGTTGAAATCATAAAACAGGAGGAAAAGCAGGATGATCCCCTTGGCAAAATTATGGAAGAAAGTGGAGCAGACCGGGAAACAGCAGGGAAACTGCAGAAAAGTCGTGAAGAGCAAAAAATGGTGGAAAAGAGATGGGAGGAACAAGAGAAGAAACAGATTGAAAAAGATAGTGGAGAAGAGAATAAAACAATTACAACGGATGGAAAACAAGAAAAAATAATAGGATTTGTTGCTCAGTTGGTAACAAATAAGGAAATCTTCGAGGAACTATCAGATGTAATAAAAAAGTACAAATTAATTCTTTACAACGGTAGCGTTAAATCTCATAAGATTTACCATGTAACATTGCAGAAGCCTGATGAAATAGGTAATCTGGATCTGGAGAAAGCCAAAAGCCATCAGATAGCAACAGGCAATATAGCCGATGTTACGGTTTTTAGTAACAAGATAATATACTTACTAGATAATAAAAAACATGTAACTGTTGCAGAAGGAGATGGCGTACAAAAATGCCTAAATGAAAACAAAGACGTCTTTAAGCAGTTACTTAACAAACAACTAATTTTTAGCCCACCTGAAATTATCAAAAAAAGTGTGCTCATCTTTTTTGTTGATGAAGACCAAATTAAGAAGCATTACAAGGCAATAACTCGTGGAGGCATGGGTCACAAATATCAGGGTTTCAAGAAAGACGGGTCGACTACAGGCTTCATTGATGTTAAGAATGTAGAGCATTTCATAGAATTATGCAAGGAGAATAGTAATGATACGTTATCGTGTCTTTCCCTGAATTCGACAAAGCTGGGAGAGATGCGGATAACAGGTGTGAAAGAAATTAAAAACATCGTTGCAGATTTCGATGTGGAAAAGAAAAGATTAGTAAACGGGGTATCAACAGAGGAAGATAAAGCAGTCGTTCTCGAAACCATGGAAAAGGCAACTAAAAAACTTGAGGAAACCCACAACCTTCGGGTTTCCATGTCTATTGGTACCGGTAACGGAGGACACATTGTATGTCCCGTAAACATTCCCATCCCCAAGGATCTATTCATCGACAAATTGGACAAAGCACACATCGAGGCCTGTCCTAATTGCAGTCAATCGATGCAGTTGAAAACCGGCAAATTTGTTTGTGCGAAATGCGGCAAGGAACAAAAAATAGAACAAATCTTAGAACGGATAAACATCGCACGATGGGAAAGGTCGGACATTAGAGGTAAACTTGTTGCCATTGAGAATCTCCTAAAAGAATTCAACAATGAAGTCATCAGTGTTGACTGTCTCACCAAGGATATTGCTAGGAGAACAAAGGCAGCAGGTACGTATAACATTAAGCCAGACATATTGCCAGAAAACTATCGTATGGCGTATATTAAATACTACAATGAAGAGGTACTAAGCAATTTTTATATTGAAGCAAACACAAAAGTTTTTAATTCACTTGAACCAGCTAAAAAGGAGGTAATCACACCAGTAACATCTGCTACACCTAAGATACAAGACTTCGAAAGGCTTCTAAAAAAAGATAAAAAACTCAAAGATCTCTATAACGGCGATTGGAACCGTGAACCATACAACTTAAAAGATGATGGTACTCCAAGGGAAAGGTGGTCACGATCCGAAGCGGAACATGCGATCCTCACCAAGCTGATATGGTACGAGTACCCAAAGAGCCAGATCTTCCAAATCATGAACGGCTGTAAAATTGGAAAATGGCAGGAACGAAGCGACAACTCAAAGGAGCAGGTGTATGCCAGCGCAGTGAAATGGGTTAACGAACATGGCGGGACCAAATCCGCAGCTCAGGTTATTCCAATATTGAATGATGATAGACAAATTGGATCACTCCGGATATGTGGGTTAAAGTCATATGAAATATTGGATGGCGATGAAGTTATTGATTGGGGCACGTCAAGTAAAGATACTATATGGTATGAAAGTTCGCATTATAGAAGGCTTATAAAAGAGGCGCTGTCGGAACATTTTGGATTAAAAGAAAATAAAGCAAAAGCAATAGCCACAGACGTTTGTAAGAACGTCCGTAATAAATTTAAACAGTTAAAAGAGAAACATGCATCTACTTCGCTCACTGATGAAGAACTTGAGGATATTATTGACAACACTGTAGTCGAGGTAACACCAAGCAGAGCGAGTAACGAATATCGATTTAGATTGAAAGATGGAGAAATTATTGAATTAACAGACAGGGATATCATTAATGGTCCTCAAAAATTTATGCTCGAATTTTTCAATCTTTATCATCGATTCATTAAGATATCAAAGGATACGTGGGAAGAAAATTTAATTCCCGAGTTGATGAAAAAACTAATAATAGTCGAGGAAAGACTCGAGAGACCAATTGATATTATTTGTACAGAATTTTTACAAAGAATTGGCAGCAGCTCTGTATACGATTGGAAAGATACAAAAATGAGGGAAATGGGCTATGATAAATCAGTTTTCTTAGATGTCGAAAAAGATTACCTTTATGTGTGCAGTGAGTTTGTAAATCTTTTTTTCAAAGAACAAAGATTTGAACAACAATATAAAATTACGCCTCTCAAGTTGAACACTGAACTGCGCCAGCCTCATCGGAGATTTCTCGCAAAAAAAAGTGAATCGCACCGAGTTCGTGGGTTTCCAATTCCAAAAGCTTGGTGGGTATTAAAAGCAAAAAAAGTAGGGAAAACTGAACAGGATATCATAAGAGAAGGAGAAGAAACAAAACAATCGGAACTAAAAGAACTTGAAAAAGAAAAAACGGATGTTTCAACAGGTAAAGATTTTGATATTCATCAATATAAAGACACCGTTCAACATATTGAAGAAATCATTGGTAATGAGCATTTAGTAATTACTGACATTGCTAAACGTATGCACATAACAGTTAAAAATGAGATTGACGTTCTGCAAAAAATTATTGATACAGCAATTGATGATTCTAACTTTGAAACACTCTTACAAAGAGATGATAATATTTGCTACTATGTTGTACATAATGAAAAATATAAAACAGAAAAAGAAAAACAAGGAAAAAAATCTGTTACAGAAATAGAAAAACCCACTTCTGATATAAAAGAAATTGTTACAAAGTATACACGTATTAAATCTATTCCTGAATTAAAAGCAACAATTGAAGACTTAAGATCTAAATCTGTCGTGGCAGTTGATGTTGAGACAGACAGCAGTACAGATAATCTTAACGATGCAAAAGTAGGTTTTCTTGCAGATTTGGTAGGCATAGGGTTGGCTGGTGAACCTGGGGAAAGCTATTACGTACCTTTTAAACATAGAAATGAGGGGCAAATATCTTTAGGTCAGGAAATTAAAGATCGAAACATTCCTTGGGAAGAAGCTTGCAAATTATTGTCAGAGTTGCTCGTAGATGAGAACGTTCAAAAGGTTTGTCACAACAGCAAATTCGAGTTGCAAGTTTTGCATCGTGCTGGATTGGATATTAAGTCGAATCCTTTGGATACTTTGATTGCCTCTCAAATGATAAACACACAAAAGGGATATGGGCATACATTGGATCGCTTGGTTTTACATTATTTCAACCACAAGATGCAACCTCTGTCGAATCTAATAAAACCAGAAAGTGGACAGCAAATTCCTTTCTCAGCAGTAAATGTAGACAAAGCTGCTCAATATTGTGGAGAAGATGCTGACTATTGTCTTCGATTGTGGCATAAATTGGAGGTATTAATCAAGGAATTAGAATTGTCTGATGTTTATTATAAAATAGAAATTCCCCTAATACCAATTGTAACAAGAATGGAAGAAGAAGGTATCAACATCGACGTTGGGCATCTTGATAATATTGCCAAATCCTTAGAAGAAGAGATAAATAACTTGGAGAAAGCTATTTTCAAAGAAGCTGGAAAAGAGTTCAGTCTCAGTAAAAACAGAGAAGTAAGTCAAATTCTTTTCACAGAGTTGGGGCTTACAGTAATGGAAAGAACACCTAAACAAGATGAACCTTCAGTAGCCATGTGGGCTTTAGAAAAAATTTCTAATGAACATCCTATCGTAAACTTGATACTAGAACATAGACACCTCCAAAAATTAAGACGAGATTTCGTAATTAAACTTCCTTCAATGTTAAACCCTCATACAAAAAGGTTACATCCAACTTTTAATCAATTAGGCACAGTAACAGGACGTATGTCTTCCAAAAAGCCAAATGCACAGCAAATCCCTCAAAAAGGAAAAGGAATAATGGTAAGAAAGGCTTTCATCCCTGGTAATGAAAACTATCAGATCTTGGTTAGCGACTATAAACAAATGGAAATGCGTATTTTAGCGCATTTTTCCAAGGATCCTACTCTAATTGAGGATTTGAAAAAGAAGGATATCCACACACAAACAGCAATGACCATATATAACGTTAATGAAAATGAAGTTGCTAAACATAGATATTTGCGAGATAATGCTAAAACCTTCATTTTTGCACTTAACTACTGTGCTTCTGCCCAAGGTTTGGCACAGAGTATAAACTGTAGTACAGAAGAAGCACAAAAATTTATAGATAATTATTTTGCTAGGTATCCCAGAGTAAAAAAATACAGATCAGATACTATCAACTTCTTACATAAAAATAATTTCGTTAGTACTCTTCTAGGAAGAAAGAGGTTTTTTCCAGAACTTTACAGTACAGATTTTTACATGCAAAGAGCTTATGAGAGAGAGGCTGTAAATTCACGAATCCAAGGATCTGGTTCAGATGTCATAAAAATGGCAATGATCAACATAAACAAAAAAATAAAGGATCTGAAATCTTCGCTATTACTTCAAATTCATGATGAATTGATACTTAATGTACATAGGGATGAAATTGAAAAAGTAAAAGAAATAGTAAAATTTGAAATGGAGCACGCTATAGAATTATGTATCCCCTTAATTGTAGACATAGGAATTGGAAATAATTGGCTGGATGCAAAGGAGAAAAAAAATAAATAAAATTAAGAAATGGAGATATAAAAAATGAATAGAGATGTAATGTATGTAAGATCCCAAGTTCATGAAATGTATAGACCTCTTACATTTTTTGTAAGGAGGTGTAATGGGTGAGTCCTTACACTTCCTTATACGCGCGCGAGGGCCTTACCCCCCTTCCCCCTTTTATTATATTACATACAAAAAATAATATGTATACCATACCCCCCAAAAAGGCAGCATACAGGTCCTTACAGCCTTACATTTGTTTCTTTATCCCATACCTTTCTCCTTATACGCGTGTATATAAAAATGTAAGGTGTCTTGTAAAATTTATTCATTTTGTCAAGGGTTGGGTGCTTACAAATGTTTGAAATTTTGAAATATTACGGGATCCCTGGTTCGGGCAAAACAACAAACTTACTTAGAATCATTGAAGATGCAATTAAAAGTGGTACAGATATCAAAGATATCTGTAGTGTTAGTTTTTCTTGTTCAGCTGCAGATGAAGTGATAACACGAATGGAAGAAAAAGGATTTATTTCTTCCTACGGAAGAAATAAAAAAGATAAAAATGTCCCTTTTTACTTTGGTACGATTCATGCCATCTGTAAACGTATGCTTGGTTGGGAATTTAGTAAGAAAGAAGGTGTAATGCGTCTTGAAAATGACTTGGACCGCTATAGGTTTTTGAGATCGAAAGGTCTGAAATATCCGGTTGAAAAAAGCCAGGAACCTGAGGATGTTCCTCATATTCCGTTTTTATCCGAAGATACATCTGATATGGGGGATGAGGAGAAATTATTCGAGGTGCGGCATTATTGTAACAATCACTGTATCCCTCTTGAACATTGGCGTTCTTCTGGAATAAAATTTATGTCTATTAATGCAAATAATGTTTATCCTCTTTGTAGAGAATGGGAAGATTACAAACGAAAGCATGGTCTTGTTGATTATGATGATATGTTACTTGAAGCACTCAAGTTTAAACTGATACCCTTTGTATCTCTTTTGATCATTGACGAATTTCAGGATATGTCACCATTGCTGTATAAGATTGTTACGTCATGGATGCCTCATGCAGAAATGGTCGTTGTTGGCGGCGATGACGATCAGACGATATACATCTGGAATGGCGCAGATCCTAATTTTCTTCTTAACCTTCCTGGTCATGAGGAGGTTTTAAGCCTCTCCCATCGTGTACCAAGCAATATCTTACAGAAGGCACAAACTCTAATCGAGACTGTAAGCAACAGGCGTTTTAAAGAATTTCACGCTAAAAAGATTGGAGGTGATTTTATCCGTTTGCATGTGCCTTCCATAAGTGACATTACTCATTATCTTCATGCTGATAAATCAGTTTATTTTTTGTTTCGTACAAACCGTCTTGCAAAGTACTTCTGCGAGCAATGTCTAATTCCAGGTGGCATTCCTTACTCGAGGCTGAAGACAACAAAAAGAAGGACGATTATTCCTGAAACATGGTCCTATAAGATGGTATACATTCGAAACATTATGGTGAAAATTCACCTAAATCAACCCTTGGATACTCATGAAATAAAAACCCTAATAAAGATTCTTCCATCATGCCACAAAGGAAAGGTAGATGGTTTCATACGTTATGGTATGAGAAGTCGGTTTAAAAATGAAAAAGAAATAAAAAATTGGCCCATTGATGTTCTCCTTCGTGATGTGTTTGTAAAATTTCCAGCATGGAATGACGGTTTAATTGTTTCACATGTTGGAGGCAGTATTCAGAGAAATGCATACTTAAAAAATGTTACTATGGGTTATTATAATTTTTCGCCTTGGCAGATCAAAGTTAGTACAATTCATTTAGCAAAAGGTTTGCAGGCCGACATTGTTTTTCTTTTTAATAATCACCCTAGAAAGATCCAAAACGAGATTCTGGTTGGAGGAAGGCCCATTCTAGATTCCGAAAAAAGATTGTATTATACTGGCATAACACGTGCATTAGAGTCTCTTATCTTTGTAGATGATTTCTTTGACACGTTCAAGTTCAATTTAGAGGTATAGAAGATATGGCAAAAGTAAAGTGTAAATATTGCGGAAGGGAGAGACACATAAATCCTTCGACTGTCAAAGATGTTAACGATTATCATTGCAGGGAGTGTATGCCGATTCATAATGCAATTCTTGGTATGCAGGGACGGTTTCGCTTTCATGATTGGTCGTTGCAACGTAAGCTCAATATGTTATCATTAGAGATGAGGAGGGTTAAGCGATGAATGATTTGAGGCAGATGGCTCATGATAATCGGATGAAAACAAAAATGGAATTAACGATGGAGAGGCGGGACCCTCTCCAAGACAAATAGGAGTTGAATAAAAATGTGTACGGAAACAGAAACAAAAACAACAGAAAAAAAAGAGGATAAGAAGGCAGATGAACCAATGAAAGACGAAAGATGTGGCGATGATCACCCTGTAGAACCACATCTCAAATGTGTAGGACAAAAGGGGCATACTGACTTGCATCATACAAAAGGTAGGGAGATCGTGTGGCCGTAGGCCACTACTCCTACTTTTTAGGAGTTGATGAAAAATGAATGCTTTGATGAAAGAAGGCAGAAACCCTCATATGTATATGCAAGTATATATCTTTATATATATAGGTGTTGAATAAAATGTTGGATAACACTGCGATAAGGAAT
>JAUWWG010000066.1 GCA_030616985.1 Thermoplasmatota archaeon | reverse complement strand
TTATAAACTATTTAGATTTCTTTGTTTGCTTTTTCTTGTTCAATTTAAAATTGAGCATTCTCTCATGCATTTCCCTTATTCTTTTATCTACGTGATTTTGATAGGTGTTGCTCATTTTTACTCCTTTAAACTACAATATATAATGCCCCTAGTCTTATAATAATGTTTCTCCTATCAGTCCAGGAGGGTACTTGAAGAAATGAACCAAAAGTGGGAAGAATGTATCGAAGGCGTAACTCATGTTATTTGTTGACCACAGTTATATGCATTCTATTGATTTTATATCTGCCAGATATCTTAAAAACTGTGAGCGTACCTTCTAAGCTTTCTATCTGTGGGTCTAATATCAAAGGTGCCTTGAAATTTGCTGAAACTCCAAATCTTATTTTGGGTCGATTATGTGGAAAAGTAAGCAAAAACCATGCCATTTGGGGAGTATCATTTATATCTGTTACACTAACAGTGAAACACTCAAATTCATTAATTTCATCAGGAGATTGAATGAATAATTTTTGGCTGTCATTTTTTGTTTTTAAGGATATAAAAGCAATATCTACACTTGTTCGATTCTGACTTCTAACCTCTAGTTTTAGTTTATAGTTTCCACTATGCAATGAACATGTATCCCATGTAAACAAAACACCACCGTTTATCTCTCTATTTCCTTCATATAGATTTATCCAATCGGTACTTTGCTCAGATTCGTTAACCTTTGTATAATGTAAACTATAATTTTGAAAATCATCTGCTAATGCCGTTCCATAGATATCAACTGATCCATATCCAGTTTCACAAGAAATATTTAGTATCGCAATAGGTGTTGTGCCTGATAGAGTAACTGCATTCAATGCATCGATTTGACCATATCCTTGAGTAGTTAAATTGTATCCAATGTCAACAGCAGTATCCCTTAACGCCGTTTTTATTTCATCAGACGTCCAATTAGGGTGCATCTGCAATAAAAGTGCAACTATGCCTGCCACATGTGGACAAGCCATGCTCGTGCCGCTAAGGGTCCTATACGCCCCACCAGGCCAAGTACTGATAATGCCAACGCCGGGTGCTACAACATCAGGCTTAACCGTTTCGGTAGAATCAGATCCCCTAGAACTAAAAGCAGCAATTTCACCTTTTTTATCTGTTGCACCAACACATATAACCTTCTGAGCACAACCTGGAGAAGAGATGCTGTCGTATGAAGGGCCATCGTTACCTGCAGCAACAATTACTACAACACCAAGATCCACAGCATTATCGGCTGCCACACTAATAATATCGTCAGGATAACCGAATGAATCCCCTGCACTTATGGACATAACATCAACGTGATCGGAAAAATCCCCATCCATATTAGGATCAACTGCTCGCTCCATACTTTCTATGAACCAAGAGGCATATCCACTACCTCTGTCATCCATTGCTTTGTAAATATACAATTTTGCATTAGGGGCCACACCTACAAATCTAAAATCGGAGGCCATTCCTGTACCAGCTATAATGCCTGCACAATGGGTTCCATGACCATTATCATCCATGGGATCATTATCATTATTAACGAAATCATATCCATCTACAAAATTGTCCTTTAAGTCAGGATGATTATAATCCAGTCCCGTATCTATAACTGCCACAGTTACCCCATGTCCAGTGATGCTTTCTCCACATTCATCATACAAATCCCATACATCGTCTGCATTGATCAGAGGGACGGAATCATTCAAAGTAACAGTGATTTTGCAATCTGGAATTATATCCTTGACGTTTGGCAAATTCTTAATTTTTTCTAAAATTGCATCTGGAATTTCCCCTATTGTTATTCCATTGAATAGAACAGTGAATTCTCTTGAGAAAATATCTTCCGAATTTCTATTAACTAACTCCAAAACAACCTCTTTTACATCCCTATGAATCGATAAAATTTTGTTTTTATGTTGTAAAACTCGCTGATCCAGTATTTCATTAAAGAGTTTTTCAGTTAAATGCGGAAACAAATTTTTCATCTCAGTTTTAACTCTATTCTCAAAAATTGAAAGTGATTCTTCATTGAATTTGATTATGTGTTTGTCATTAACACTATTGCCCATGTCCTTGATCTGGGAGCTGTCAATCAACATAGCAATTGACGGTGGGCCATGTAACGACAATAGGATGAAAATCAGGATTAGTGTTACAAACGATTTCCTATGATTTTTATAGGAATTGGGGTGATTGAGAATCCTCATTATTCATTATTGCTGCTTTTGTTGCTTATTAACCTTATTTAACAATCCTTGTCGCCTTTGGATCACTGGTCAATAAGACAACTCTGGAATCTGGTTTTTCCATAGTTAATTCATATCCTAAACTCTCAGCAAGTTTCTTTCCAAAATCACGCACGTTATCATGAGAAGGCATATTGGAAAGATTCATTCTTTTTCTAGAACTGCCCACAAACACATATCCTTTAGGTTCAATAAACAGTGGAGAAGCTTTCTCATCAAGCTTGGCATATTCTTTAGTATACTTACAATCCATGTTCCAACCCTGAACCAGGGTATGACGTATAACCGTTCTAGTATCAAGAGACGGCAACAATTCTAGTGTCTGATTTAACTTCTCCCAGCCGTCAGAAATCAACGGAGAACAAATCTTTTTATAAACCTCTTTATTTGGAGCGACAACTGAGACATATAACTGTTTAGGAAGAGGATCTAAATTCTTTAAAGCTTCAGGGTTTGTACCATTAGTAACCAAAAATGTAGTCATACCTCTCTTGTGGCATTCCTCAAAGAAATCTCCCAGTTTTGGATACAATGTTGGTTCACCAGATAAGGAGCAAGCAACCATATTAGGTTCGTTTGCTTCTCCCCATTTAGTCTGATCGCATCTGGCATCACCTTTGAAACCGGTAATAAGTCTACGTTGGGCTTCGATAGCCTTGTCCAAAATATACTTTGGATCATCAAACTTTTCAAGATATTTTTCGGTAAAATCTTGATGTCTCCAACAAAATAGACACATTTGGGTACATTGATTTATAACTGGAGTCATCTGCAAGCAGCGATGGGATTCAATTCCATAAAACGTTTGTTTATAACATTCCCGGTTAAAAAGAAGACTTTGCCTCATCCAATGACAAAGTTTTACGCCAGAATGTTCGCCTACAATTGCATAATGTTGTTTTTCCAATATTTTACGTAGCTCTGTATTCATAGTATGTTCATCAAGTCAGCAATTTCTGATATTTTATATTAATTGCGTTCGTTTATCGGTATCTAGAAACAAAAAACCAACTAATTATATTAATAATAAATAATAACTTATATATGTGGGAACCTAATACATAAAACGGAAATATTTAACGATGGTATGTTAGCATATCATTTAGGGGAAGTGAATTGATGGAAAAAATAAAGTTTAGAATAAATGTTTTTATGACACTATTGGCGGTATTCATAATGCTCATTGGAACTGTTTTACCATCGATTCTGGCAGTTAATGTTGATCATATATCGGGTTTTGACAAGGGACCGTCTTACAAACCTGTTGTTCCAATGGAAAAGGTAACTTTTGTAAATTTTGATGAGGATAGTTATCTTGATGATTATGCTTATTTAGCAGCAATTCCTACCTCTGTTTTTGATGATGGAGAAAAACTATTTTCAAATCCTTTACTGTTTTATCAAGACGAATATAAATACGACGATGACATAGAACGTTCTTTTAATGCACGAGAGGGGCTTGATTACTTCATGGAAGACTGGATGACTTATTGCAATGGTAAAATGGATAAAATGACACTTATCAATGTTCCAGAAAACAAACTAGACAGCAGTTGGAAAGCCAAAGAATACACAACAATAGAAGGTGATAACCCTTATGAAATTGCAAATCAGATTGCTCTCTCTGAATGGTCATACTCTGATGACGCAGTAGTTGCAATTATAGATGAAGAATTTGAGGAATCTGTATGTGATTTTTCTAATCGTTTAAAAGGTGAAATACCTGTAAAAGAATTAAAAACTGAACATTTTGAAGTTCCTCAGACAAATCAATTAGATCCTATTTTTAATGAATTTACAGTACCAGAAGGTTACAAATATATCAAAGCAAGAGTGTGGTATCCCTGTTTCTATCGTACACTTGGTTTTGGCGCATTTGAAGGTCTTGCAAATGTTAGTATTCCCTCTGGCGATAAAGATCTACAGTTGTATTGTAATTATAATGATGATTGGATGCAGACAGCAGCAATATCTGAGTGGAATCAGAAATCTGGGATGGATCACGATATTGCTGAAAGCTATGTTTATAAAAATGGTAAATGGCGAGTTAGCATAACTGATGTACCTACAAAAGGAGGGGGTAGATATGGTACATTTTTTGAAGCGGTTAAATCAATGATTCTTGGTGTTGTCTATCAGGTTGATATAACTCTATATCCTGGTGTTATTGTTGCAATTCCTGAAAATCCCCCGTTTGGATGTAGAGATATTAATTTTAAACTAACATGGGAGGATGAAAATGAACCTTTAGGTTTTTCAATTATTGGTCCTGCTGGCGAAGAAATAGTTACATCTTCTGAGGGTGATATAGATTATAAAGAGATTCATTTGGATCAAATTGGTCAATGTCTTGATGGAGAGAATTATAAAGTATGTGTTTATTCACTAGATGGAGTAAATATACCTGTTAGTTTTGAATTAGAATATTCGTGGAAGCAGAACATAACCGAAAAAGAAGGATTTGCTTTGAGTTCTGCAACTGAAGGTGCTGTACTTGGAAGTATTCTAAATTCACCGTTATTATATGTTAAGTCAACAGAAATATGTGAAGAAACAAAAGAAGCTCTTTACAAGCTTGGGGTAGAAAATGTTTATCTAGTTGATTTAGGTGGGCAACTAGATGAAGATGCCATAGATGAAATAAATTGCATTGGTGAAATAAAAACACATTACACAGAATATAATCAGATATATGATGATATTATGGATAAAACCGGTAGTAATGATGTTATTTTTTCAACACTTGACCCATATACTTATTGGTATGTTACTGAGATAAGATCAGGTGGCGAATATGATGCAGCTCTGCCATTGGGTCCTGCAGCATTTCTTGCTGCTCATCATGGTAGTCCAGTTATAATTGTTGATAGCCACCCAGAACTTTCTTCTGCTGTTGTATGGCATACAGAGTTTTGGAAACGAACAGCTTATAGGCCTAATGGAAATGATCCATCGGTTGCAGAAATGCATCTTACAGGAAAAAGGGTATATGATTTCCTTGGAGCGTACGGTTTTGATCAAATTGGAAGGGAAACAATAATTACTGTTGCAGGTCAATATGATATAGCACCATCATGGTCACGTATGTTTGCAGGTATGGCAAAATCAGCAATATTTTTGTATACTCCTGTAGATCAGGCATACTGGATTAATCGTAACATGTTTTATCCAGCTCTTATCTTTGTAAACCCTGCAATGAACCCTGATGGAGTTGAATTAACAACAGGTGGAGAAAATAAGAGAAGAATGTTTCCTTCACGTGGTCCACTTGGTTTAAAAACAATTAAGGAACCTAGTACTGTAAGACTCAAATACCCTGTTCATTTAACATTTGCATCTTACACCCATCGTTTCAACGAACGGGCTGGTAAATATTATGGTTTCAAATATCAATCTGCTGATGGTATTGTACCTGGTGAGACAAGATCTCTTGAACCAATTGATCAGGATTCAATTAAAAAATACACTGGCAAAGATGGAGCTTTTTGGCCTGATATGAGTGCCTCTGATATAATCCCGTTTTATATGGAAAAGGGAGACTATGATATTGCTTATTGTAGCAATTTTGTAGATACGATGAGCAATATAAACAAGGGAGTTATTTACTGGTCCCTTTCATCACATGGATTCAATACAGATAGTGGACTTTTAATATTCTGGGATCCAACAGGCGAAGGACAAGATAGAGGATGTATATCAGGTGGAGATCTTCCACCCGGAACAGCTGCCAAAAAAGATTTAAATCCGTGGCGTTCATATGAATGGCTCCTTGGTTCAACAGACGAACCCGATACAATGAGTTTTGAAATACATGGAATTATCCCAATGCTTCTTGGTAATCCCAACTTTGATGGTTTGTTTAGAACTGCTCTGGATTTTGCACCAGCTAAAAAACCAATCAGAGATGCAGTTCACAATGTTTTAGCAAAAATACCAATAATAAACAGGATTTTGCCACAAGGAATGCTTGATACGAATGATTACTATGATGGCCAGATATGTGAAGCATTATTCAGTGTCTTTGGATATACATGGTATACAGGTTATGCAATGGATGACGAACTTGAGAACCTTCATTCAATGGTATTTCTCACAGGCGTATGTTTAACAGCAACTAAATATGCTCATTTAACACTAATTAGACATGGTTCAGTTGCACAAATAATAGATCCTTGGAGTACTAGCTGGTATGGTACTATGTGGCAACAGAGTATACCAAGAGATCTCATACTTGGAGATACGCTAGGTGAGGCATACAACAAAGGAATTAGTCATGTTGGAATTCTACATATTGGTGATGATACAAATCCACCCCAATGGTGGTGGGATAACAATGAAAACGTATGTATGTATGGTGATCCAAACCTACGTATGTTTGTGCCTGGGAAAACTTACAGTGATAAAAACTACTGGGAACGAGATGAAGTACACCCGCTGAAATATTCTGAGGAACTAAATGTAGATGGTCATATGCCATTTGGCGCAACAGAATATTCACATGAAAAAGAGCCGGAACCTATAATCTCTTTTTGGTTTATGGCAATCATTATTATTCTGGCAATCGTAGTTGTTGCAGTAACTATCATCTTCAAAAAGACCAAGAAAAGGTAGAACAAAAGGGGAGGAGATTTATCATCCCATTTCCCATTTTGTAATTACATACAAATTTATATAATAAATTATATATACCTAGGATACTGATATATAAGTATAGGGCCAGGGGGACTAATACATGTTTAAAAAGTTACATAGATTAAATAATCTAATGGCAATATTAGTGGTATTTATAATGATTGTTGGAGCTGTTTTACCATCTGTTATTGCCGATAACGAAAGCCTCCATTACAACGGGTTTACAAAAGGTGTTTCTTGGCAGCCTAGTATTTCTATGAAAAAAACAACATTTGTAAATTTCGATGGCGAAAGCCTAATTGATGATTATGCCTATCTTGCTGCCGTTCCAACTTCAGTATTTTATGACAGGAATGGAGAACGCATTTTTTCGAATCCGCTCCTGTTCTATCAAGATGAACATTCATCTGAAAAAGACAAGGAACGTTCTTTAAACGGACGTCAAGGAATTGACTATTTTATGGAGGATTGGATGTCTCACTCGAATGGACGTCTCGATCAAATGACATCAATTAACGTCCCAATGGAAAAACTAGACAATGACTGGAAGGCAAAAGAATATACATTGATAGAAAGCGATGACCCATATGAAATAGCAAGCGAGATTGCTCTATATGATTGGTCATATTCTGATAATGCAGTAGTTGCAGTAATAGAAGATTCATTTGAAAAACCAGATAATAGGACATCGGGAAAATTAACTGATTCAATATCATATGGAAATGGAGTTCTGACAGAAAATTTCGAGGTTCCTAAAACTAATCAGGTATATCCAGAGTACAACGAGTTTTACGTTCCTGATGGGTATAAACTCTTGAAAGTAAGATCATGGTATCCATGTTTCTATTTTAGTGCCGGCGTTCCTGGATTTGAAGGCATCATCAATATGTCCATCCCTGCAGGAGATAGGGATCTGCAAGTCTACTGTACTTATGAGGGACAGTGGATGATGGCAGGACTTACAAACGGCTGGAATGCACAAGGTGGCATGGATATTGATAAAACATCTGTATACGCATACAATAGTGGGAAGTGGAGTGTGTCAATTACAGACGTACCTACAAAATCTTTAGACCCTACCTTTATGCCAACTGGAGATGTAAAAGCAACAGGATTGGAAGTACAAAAACACCGTAATCTATTTGGCATTATCGAATTTGGAAGATATGGCAGTTTAATAGATATACTAAAAAACATGAAACAAGTTATGTATAAAGTTGATGTAGAAATGTATCCCGGGATGTTACTGGATATACCAGATCTTCCCCCATTTGGATGTCGAAATGCTTCTTTTGAACTAACATGGGACGTCCCATCAGTTAAACTTGGATTTTCTATTATAGGTCCAAGTGGAGAAGAGGTATTGTCAACAAGAGAGCCAGATGTGTCTTCCACATGTGATTCCTCTGATGATTTCGGAATTCCAATTCCTTCTGGAACTGAAACTGATATGTATCTCGATCGACTTGGTGAGTGCCTCCCTGGTGAAAACTACGAAATTTGTGTATTTTACCTTAATGATGTAGAAAGTTCGACAGATTTTACCATTGAATATTCATGGGATCAAAATATTTCTCGTGAGGAAGGCGACTGTCTTGCGTCTGCCACTGAAGGAGCAGTTCTTGCTTCTGTGTTGAATGCACCTTTGCTTTACACAAGTATATCTGAAGTTCCAAGTTATACAACAGAGGCTCTCTATGAGCTTGGCGTAAATAATATCTTTTTGATAGATCTTGGCGGCCATCTTTCTTCAATGGGGAAAACACAATTGACTGAAATTGCAAACGTACGTCATCATTTTATCGAATACGATGATATATATAGTCACATTAGAGGACTAACTGGTAGGAATGATGTGATTTTTTCAACAATAGATCCATGGAGCTATTGGTATGTTGCAGATTTAGAGGTTGCAGGGGAGATGCCCGGTGCTTTGTCCATTGGTCCTGCTGCATATATTGCTGCACATCATGGAAGCCCTGTATTACTTATTGATAATCATCCAGAATTATCTTCTTCTTTGGTATGGCACAATGAACTTTGGAGGCGTCATCCAGATGGTCATTCCAAATTACCTACTGTTTCTGAAATGTATCTTACGGGATCACGTGTATATGATTTTTTAAAAGAGCGTGAATTTGATAAAGAGGGAGAAGAGACAATAATTACCATTGGAGGACAGTTTGATATAGGTCTATCTTGGGACAGAGTATTTGTGGGAAAGGGTAAACCTGGTCGTTTTTTCGGATCGCCAACAGATCTTTCGGTTTGGATCTCAAGGAACGTATTTTACCCACAGATAATATTTGAAAATCCTGCATTGGCAAATCCTGGCGGTTATAAACTAATAAACGGGAGTAGCAGTAAACGGAGTTTTCCATGGTGGGGAAAAATGGGGCTTAAAATAACAAAGCCGTCACAGGAAGAGACTTTTACATATCCCGTACTTGACACATTAATATGTTATGATCATAAATTTAACAGCAGAGCAAGTAAATACTGGGGTTTTACATATCATTGTGCAGATGGTGACATTCCTGGTGAGACGCCGTCGTTGGAACCAATTGACGATGGAGTTATGATTGCAGTTAATGGAGAAAAAGGTGGTTTTTTTGCAGATTTAAGCGGATCCGAGGTTCAACCCTTCTACCTAAAACAAGCAGGATATGATCCTGTTTTTTCAACAAACTTTGAAGCAAACATGAACAATCTCAATGAAGGCGTTTTACTTTGGATGATTAACACGCATGGTGGACCCATTAACGGTGGCTGTCTTATGTTTTGGGATGTTGAAGGTAATAATCCTGTGGGATACCCTGCAATTCCTTTAGCAGGATATAATAAAGAAACAAATCCTTGGAGAGGGTACGAGTGGCTCATGGGATCAACAGAGGAGCCAGATACTATGACGTCTGAGATTCATGGCATATTGCCAGCATTGGCAGGTAACCCAGATCCAAATGGAATTAGGATATTTACCACGGCTCTTGATTGGGCTGTTGCAAGAATGCCTGTACGTGACATCATTGGAAATATTGCCAGCCTACCTCTTATTCGATTCTTTGCCCCAGATTGGCTTGAAGATACACAGGATTATTATGATGGTATAATAATTACAGTTTTCTTGGGAAGATTTGGAACGGCTTGGTACAATGGTACTGCCATTGATGATTCTTTAGAAAACATCCACTCAGCTGGTGTAAGTAGTGTGGCATGTCTTCCTGCTGGAAAATATCTACATTTGACACTTATGAGGCATGGTTCTCCATTTCAGATAATGGACCCATGGGCCACGTCATGGTATTCGGACGTATGGCAAAACTCAGTCCCGAGAGGAATTGCCATGGGTCAAACCATGGGTGAGATTTACTCAGACGGAATTAGCAAGGTTGGCATCCAATATATTTCGGAACCTCCTATATGGTGGTGGGATCTTGCAGAAAATGTTTGTTTATATGGTGATCCTGATCTTAGAGTATGGGTTCCAAGTACTGAGTATAGCAGTAAAAATAACTGGGATGTTGGGGAAGTACAATCATTGAGATACGAATCAGATGATGGTTTTTCTATAGATGGTCATTCACCGTTTGGTGCAGCAAGCCACCCGAATAAAAAAATCCCGACATCAATATGGCAACAGTATTTATGGGTGATACTAGCTATTGTGGCAATAGTGTTACTACTTGCAGTGATAGTTATAAATGGTAAGAGAAAAGAGAAATAATTGGGCACGTCATTCAACTTGGGCAGATAAGAAACATAGTCGGTTCATCTTTTTCTTTTCTAAATTTCCATTGGCAACCCATATTTTTTGCAATATTTAGTTATCATGTCATTTATCTTTAAGATATATGCCTGATCTGGTATGTAACTATCACCGTATAGTTCTACATATTTATCCATTAGATTGGGATTGAATTTTTCAAGAGTTTTCAAAAAAATTGATTTTTGATCGCCTTTAAGTTCCAGATGTTTATGTAAAACATACTCTGCTCCATTTTTACTTGCGACTTTGATTATTTTTTCGAATTCTCCCTCCACAATAAATGGGAGAACTGGCATAACTGCCAGCCCTGTCTTTATATTATTCTCCGAAAGTTTTTTTATTATTTGTAAGCGCTTTGTAGGCAATGGTACATTCATTTCAAAAACATTAGATATACTTTCATTTAGTGTTGTTATGCTTATAGTTACTACACAATTATTAATTTTAGATAATATGTCGATATCTCTAAGAACAAGGTTTGATTTTGTAAGAATGTGGCAAGAAAAATTATGTTGTTTGATAATTTTTAATAAACTTCTGGTGATTTCACATTTCTTTTCAATTTCCTGATATGGATCATGAACAGAACCAACTATTATGGTACCTTCCTCGATTTTTTTTATCTCTTCTTCCAGAAGTTGGACTGCATTAGTTTTAATATAGATGATTTCATCTAATGCAGAGTCACAATACTTGCATCCAAATTCACAGTTTTGATAGGGATCAAGAGTGTAGTCTCCAATAAAAAGTAAATCTTTGTTTGTAATTTTGGTTATTAATGAGTCATATTTTACATGTTTGTATAGCATAAAGCGTCATAAATCAATATAGTAATCTTTAATCTTTGGTTGTTTTTGAGATTCTCCGAATCGATAAAATTAGTTATTAGTTAGTTATCAAAAACCTATTTATAAAGGAAATTGGTATTATGGCAGAGGTAATATATTTCAAATAATCA
>JAUWWG010000132.1 GCA_030616985.1 Thermoplasmatota archaeon | reverse complement strand
AATTTGTCTTTCAGATACATTTTCATTTTTTCACCTATTCAACTGGCATTTCTATTTCCTCTATTTTAAAATAGCGTTGATGTCCACATTTCATTCTTATCGTCAACAAAGTACCGTCATCGTTAAATATTAGCATTTCAACACCCTGCGATTCATTACAGGTTTTGCAATTGCTTATTCCCTTCATTTTTTCACCATTTTAGATTCTTTTCTTTTAAAAGCAGTTTCAATCTGCAATTTGAAATCATGTTCACTATCAACATTACCCAACATCTTTTCGATAGCAAAGCCTATCTCCATGGGTAAGCCAATAAGTGTAGATTGTGTTTCGTTACTAATTACTATAATGGGGAATTTGTGATTCCATTGAACAAAATAAGGATAACCATCATCATTGAGGTCTTTTAAACCATGATAGGTGAGTTTACCGTCAATAAACTTTTCAATTTTAGCTTTGGTATCAATCAAACGTTTAACTTTCTTAAATCCCTCGTTATTATCTATCATTTTTTCAACATCTCCAGGGTTTCTTCCAATATTGCTACTTTTAACTCCAGACTAGAAAGGCGACGTCTAATGAAAGCGCATTCCTGATGAACTAATTGTTTGTTGAGTATTACTCCCTTTCGAACCGATCTACCGCAGATATAACATTTCATTTTTTCATCAATCTCTTTCCTTCTGCAATTATTTTTTCAATCGCAACATTCTGATCATATGATAATATTGGTTGGTCTACTAAAAACTGTAATTCTGATGGCATCTCCTTCATTTTTTTACCGAGACGTTTACAGATCAATTTTTCAATATAAAACATGCTTAGATACCCGTCACCAACCCAATTACC
The DNA here is from genome assembly GCA_030616985.1 of Thermoplasmatota archaeon. Classification (GTDB taxonomy): domain Archaea; phylum Thermoplasmatota; class E2; order DHVEG-1; family DHVEG-1; genus JAUWWG01. The sequence continues at coordinate 4,513 of JAUWWG010000132.1, read as the reverse complement.
ACATTTTGAGCAATAAAGAAACCAATGGCCTTCAACGGTATCATTATCCATTATCATCTTTGTTTTGCATTTCTGACAAATTTTATGATTATAAATAATCCATTTCTTCGTCAATGATTTCATATACTCCGTTTGCTCCATAAAAACATCTGCAAGAACCTCGTCTTTATCATAGGGTGTTTCACACGAAGTTATATTACCATGAACGATATGTCCAAATTCATGTTCCATTAATGCTTGATATTCTTTTCTATTGATGATCTTGTAAACCTCCTCTCGGATAAGAATAATATGTTTATCTCCCATTTTCGAGTTTTTAAATGGATGATCTGGATGGTCTTTGTAGATTGCGCAAGCCATCAATGGTAGTTTAGTAGGGTTTCTCATATGAACATCTAACATTTTTCCAGGAACTATCAGTATTTCTGCTTGTATTTTATTTTCTTTTGCTATTTTACTTTCTTTTGCTGTTCCGATGTGATGATATTGTGTAGTTCCATTTTTATATGTTAGTTTAATTGGAAATTTCATCTTCTATTTTCTCCTTATTTTTTCCGTCTCCCACATGAATGCCTGATAACATATTAGTAGCTTGATGCAATGTCTTTATATTTTGTATATTCCGCTCTAATTCTTGTATTCCATCCATCCCAAATTTATCCTCATACCATGCTCTGATGTACATTTTAAGAAGTTCAAGCAGATCATAGTATCCACCATAGCCTTCCTTGTTGAGTAAATCATCTAATTTTTCCCAATCGTCATGATCCATAATATTTCATCCTGACCGGATTATTCTTCTTCGTCTATACAAAATATGTCTTTCCAAGGATAAAAACTTGGTTTTTCAAACTGATCAATAATAACGACTATTCCGTACTCGTTTGCCTCTACGAATTGTGCTTTAGTATCCTTACCATCTTTATCAAAGGAAATTTTTACGTTTTTTTTGTTCTCTTCCAAATATTTAAACCAACTCATTTTTTCACCTCCGTTGGATATTTATCAATTTCAGAAGCCGCTAATCCATACAAAACAATGTCTTCTATTGGAACTAAATATGTCGTTCCCTTAACAGTTACCCTTTTCTTCCCATCAAACTGTGTATCAGCCATGATAATTAGGCGTTTTAGGCGTCTCTCCTCTACTTTTCCTTTACCTATTCGTTTCTCCCAATTATCTTTGATTTTATTAAATATCTCTTGCTGATGCTTGCTTAATACTGAATACTCTTCACCTATTTTTTCACTCATTTTTTCACCAGTCAATAAAAGTTTCACATCTTTGGCATTTGGGCGTTCCCTTACGTAATACAAGGCCGCAAGTTGAACATCTATAAATAAGAGTGTTTCTGTAGAAAAGTGCCTTGATTAAGGTCCAGCCTAATGTTATTGCGCCTTGGATAATCGCAAATCTTTTCATTTTTTCACCTGTTTTTCCAACAAATTCTTAATATCATTAAGTAGCGAATAGAGCATCATCAGCTTTCTATTTATTTCAGATAGTTGTTCTTCAACTGTCATTTTTTCACCTAATCTGTTGACCAATAACCCTCAGTTATTTCTCCGAAATGTTCTTTAGCTTTATTATAACATTCTGTGATAAAATCCCGATATTTCTTATTTTCATTATTGTTTTTGTCATCATAAAAATAACGATTGAAAAGTTTTTTGCCTACATAATAACGGAGGATAACATCTTTATCGGGGATCGTTAGTACTATGCTGACTTTCACCGTCATCTCTCCAAGTGCTTCTTCATGTATAGTGAGACGCAGTTTTTCTTTTAGTTCTTCCGATCTTTTTTTCAAATGGGCTATATTTGTTGGATCTCCCATTATTTTCTTTTTGAAATCCTCTATCTTATGAATGGTATCAAACATCTTCATTTTTTCACCTTTTTTTTTATAAAGAAAGATGATGGGTTAAAAAACCCAAGTTTAGTTTTGTTTTTTCTCTAGGTCGGCTTTTATGGTCCCGGTTGGATTTGGCTCGTTATTATATATGTCCCTGGAATCATTGCTATGTCGAAACGGTGGCAGATAATGATCTCTTTGCTCTGATATTTTCCTAATGTGAACCCTGCACTAAGGTCTATCATTATTGTTGCAGGTTCATAGTTTGGTATCTGCATATCAACTATTGGATTAGCCCAATCAAAGTAGGGTATGCCAACTGGATATGACATCTGCTCGTAAGTCATGTAGTCACCCCAGAATCCACCACCAATTGCTAGGTTTAATGCCCAATGGAAATCTTCACCAAGAACACATTTCGCAATGGTTATAGTGAATATTCCATCTGGATTGACTTCATTATATTTCAAACCTGTAGCTTCTGCCCATCCGCAACTTAGTTCATCGAGTGGTATGTTGATGCGACCTGGACCTGATGAATGCCAACCCATCCAACCATCATTGATTGTTGGTCCCCAAGGGCTGTATAACCATGTTCCCCACGGGTATGTTGCATCTGTTCCGTCATTGTTGTGTATCTGGAAACTTGGTCCATTGCCATCGCCATCAGTAGCTATAACTAATCCAACAGCCCAATGTCCGTTCCCTTCTGTTGTAGGGTCGTCATACGGTGCTTCTCCTGGAAAGTCGATAGTCCATGTTATATGGCATTCTCCGTCTGTCACTGTTATAATCACTGGTTGAGTTCCTGCTGTATCTTGGAATGTGTAATGTGTCGGCGTGTAGTATTTCGTTGTAATGCCATCTCCATCTGGACTGTATTGTGTGTTAAAAGTTATTGGTGCATTTACACAACCAGTGTTTTCCAACTCATGGCATGACCATTTACAGCATCCGCCTATCACATCAAACTCTTTTGTTATTGGATTCATGTAGTCTCCGCCGTCTAACAGAACAGACTGGCTTACATTTGCGGTTGTTGTCACTTTTCCATAGTAGGTAAGCAATGCTGAACTTGCTGTTATCACTAATGCTCCAACAAGTACGGCCATAATCATTACAATTGTTCTTTTACGAACAGCATGACGTTTTTTGTCTATCATTTATTTCCTCCTTATTTATTCTCTGGCCCGGTAGGCCCACGTTCGTTGTCACCTGAAACCTCTGTTTCGTCTTTTACCTGCTTTTCCGTTCTTGATTTAAGAACCCAGAATGCATAACAAATAATGCAACAAAGAATACATATCATTATGATGAATACGAAAAAAATACCTGTCCAATCATATGGTTCATCGGGCTCTAGTTTCTTTGGTTCTGGTTCTTCCTTCGATGCATCTTCAATGATTGCTAGTAACTCATCAATGGTGTTCTGTAGCATATCAATTAATGATAGACATTCGGTACAATTAGCTGTCTGATTAAGTTGGTCCTGCAATTGCTGAATAATCAGCAACAGCTCATTTATATATGTAAGATTTTCCACAATTATTTCTTTATCTCTGTAGATTATTGTCGTCCCACCGGATCTGTATTTGATAATTTCTTCTATCTCAGTGAGAACAATAGTTGTAATAACATAGTCATCAGGCATAATATTAATAGCTACATTAATAGTCATATCAACTGTTTTCGGTGTATTCGGGATAAGAATAACGGGGTTCTCAGAATATGTAACATTGACACCCTCACCATCGGGATCAATAGTTGTTTCAATGAATCCTACAACTGGCGCTTCACCTTTCCATGTGATAGTAATCTGCTCAGTGACCGTATCACCACCGACTAAATCAAGATCTATCGTAGGCGGACTTACTTCTATATGAGCAGATACTATGCCACTAAAAACAATAGAGAACAATGCGACTAAAAAATATGCCTTATATATATTTGCTTCAATTTTCATTTTTTCACCTTTTTTATCAATAATTCCTCTACTAAATCAGATAAAGTTATATCATGCTTTACAGCATAAATCTTGGCTTTTTTCCATACTTCGGGATTGATTTTTATACTTACTGTGTCTCTTTTCACAAGCATGTAATATAGTAATATATATTTAAAACTTACTAAGACTTGGTAAGCTGAGGGTAGATCTCCTCTTTTACGTCGCAGAAATAGGGATTGTTAGTAACCCCAGCATTAGTATTACGACGTTCCAACTGAGTTGGAATCCCAAAAAACTTAGGGAGGAGGTTGAAACTGAGGAGGGCCCCTATCAGCCCAAGCCCCAGCGTTTCCGGTAAGATAAGAGATACCGGTATCCCTTTTCATTTTTTCTTCTTCTGTTCACCACCTCCTTCCAGCTCTCCGGCCTTAGAGTGCCGGGGGCGGTCTCCTCGTTAACGTCGCTGAAAATTAGGGAAGCGATGCCCCTAGCACAGTATTACGACGGTCCAACTGAGTTGGAATCCCAAAAATCTGGGGAAGGTTGACCAAGGAGGGCCCCTATCGGCCCAAGACCTGTTGACCAATTTCATTTTTTCTTCTTTGTTTTCACTTTAGCATCAATGGTTAACCCATCAATGCCCTCTTCCTTTACTTTGGTCCATGACGCTACAATCCAGGCAATTATCTGTTCAAAAAATTTACTCCCACGTT
>JAUWWG010000074.1 GCA_030616985.1 Thermoplasmatota archaeon | reverse complement strand
GGAAAGACTAATTGAGCGTTTTCCAATATTGGAACGAATATTACAGCCAGTCTACAATAAGCTAACAGATTTCTAATAGACTGATGCTAAGAAATGCTGTTGTGGCTGGGTCAATCCATTGGTGAAAGAAGGATGGATTATAGTAATTAGTAATATACTTGAGAAACGAGGAGGGTGTATAGTTAAGTTATCAAATGCTCTGTATTGTGTGTTAAAATCAGGTTTTTGAATACCTTTTTATTCCTTTCAAATCAACAGAATAATTTTTCGTCAATTTACATGAAAGACCTCGATAGATTTATATGATACGGATTACAAATAGATACATGACTGATACTCTCAGTCGCAAGGGAGGGAAACGATGGAAGAACGTCATGTTTGCCATATTTGCGGTGAGGAACACGGTCTGGAGTAGAGTAGTAGAGCAGTGGATTTTCATCCGCCGCCCCCTCACCAAACCGTGCATGAGGTTTTCCCTCACACGGCTTTCCGATGAGCTTCTTTCCTGCGCATTCAAAGAGTAGACCAATATTGCACATTTCCATGAGGGAATAAGGAAGGATAATGCCTTAAAAAATCTCTGATATGCATGAAATCCTACTTTATGAATGTTTTTAAATGTGTTATCCAATCATTTAGCCTGATTAACCGAAACATTTTTATATAAATCATCCATTCATATGAGAGTGAGTATATAGGATTTAATACTCCGGGAGGTAAATAATTGAGGGAGGAAGGCAAAAGAAGTTTAAAGTAAGGCTGTTGTTAGCTCGACTTTATTATATTATATGGTTTTTCATATCTGATGAGGAATCCTGCAAAATTCGTGCGGGAAGGATGATTGAAAAACTTAGAAGAAACGGGAGGAAAAAACGAGCGAGACGGAATGAAAAATATATATCCTATCTCGCAGGGAGGAAGAAAAAAATAATTTGGAAAGGAGATATTAAAATGAATGGAAAAACATATGTTAAAAAATTTTTTGGAAGAAGGTCAATATTTCTTTGTCTACTGATGATAGCAGCTGTATGCATGGTTTTTTCGAATGTATCAGCATCTATATCACCCGATCATGTAACTAAAACATTGTACCCAGGCGATTGTTATACTGTGACAAAGACTGTCACAATACCAGATTATACGCCTAAAGCTGATGTGGTTTTCTCTTTTGATTTAACTGGTAGTATGAGCGGTATTATCAACGCAGCAAAAACAAAAGCCAATCAAATAATGAATACTTTAATAACTAACTATCCTGGAGTTTCCTTTAATTTTGGTGTGATGTCATATATGGATTATCCTCATTCGTACAGTTCGTGTGGATATTCAGCTACGTATGGAAGCTCATCCGATTACGCGTACAGTCTTGACCAGTCTCTTACCTTCAATGTGGGTTCTGTTTCAAGTGCAATTAACGGATTGGTACTTGGAAGTGGCTGGGATGGTCCACAGGATTATACACGAATTTTCTACGAATCGTACGCTGATCCCTCTGTTGGATGGAGAACGGGTGCTAAAAGATTGTTAGTCAATTTTGGTGATAATGTACCCCATGATTGCAATCTAAATCAGGGAGTTACCTCAGGGACTTGGACAACAGGTATAGATCCAGGACGAAACGAAGTGATTGGTGGTGGTGATGATCTTGATCTTCAGAGTGTTCTCAGTGCCATGGCGTCACCCTCAAATGCTGTAACTTTGATAGAATGCCATACATCCACATATGCTAATAGTCACTGGATATACTGGACTGGTATCACCGGTGGTAGTGTTTTTCTTACAACTTCTGGAAATCTTGTTAACAACGTTGTTAATGCAGTAGTAAGTGGAATTACTATTCCAACAGTCAATAATCTTCATTTAGCGGTAACTACACCAGGTTATAGCAGTTGGTTATTTTCAGTTGTTCCGTCATCATATGCTACAGTTAATCCTGGAGATACTGTAACATTTCAGGAAACTATTTGCGTTCCACTTGGAACTCCTTGTGGCATACATACATTCACGGTAAGTGCTGTCGATGGAAGTGGAGTAAGCTATGGCGATCAAATCAATGAAATAACGATTCCATGTGATGAAATTCCACCAATAACAACAAAGGAACATGGCCCAGGTTGCATAATGTATGACCCTGCTGAAGATGTCTGGTATATGCAACCCTGTAATCCAATATATCTTTATGCTAGAGATGACCATCCAGATGCAACGGGCGTTCAATTCCTTCACTATGAACTTTGGTGGGATCTGGATTGCGATGGAGTTTATGATATCTTGAAATTTTCCGTTTATGTATTCGATAATGGTCCTAATGATTTGAATCCCGCTATTGGTGAGATTGATGTAGAACTCCATATTGATCAGGAATGTTGCCATAAGCTTATCTGGTACTCTGTTGATAATGCCGATAATCAAGAAGAGCCTCATGAACAATTCTATCGTATGGATGGCACACCACCAAATCTTTATAAGGAGCATCCAGAACATGGGTATTATCCTATTGATCCTCCTATTTTGGGATATCTAAAATGTTGCGCGCCAATTGAACTATGGGCTGAAGATCCTGGTTTGTGCGCTTCGGGTGTGGAAGGCATTTATTGGGGTTTCACATATAGTGGAGTATGGCATCCAATAGATGTATTCGATACCTACGGTGGAAATACCGTTGGCTACTACAAGCATAGTAAATGGTGGTTTGTCTACGACGACGCCATAAAAATCCACTTCACTGAGGAGTGTATTCACACTTTGGAATATTGGACGAAGGATAATTTATGCAATCAGGGACCAATATACACTCAAACGTATTATGTAGATAACACACCGCCGACAATAACCAAAACCCACCCACCTTCTTATATCGAAATTGATCCTGAACCAATTCAGACAGGATGGATAAAACTCGGCGATGAAATAAATATTGAAGCAGAAGATCAAGGAACGTTTCCATGTATTGCTGGAGTTGAAAATCAATTCTGGAGATATGAATATGATGGGACAAGCTATCCTACACCAGGTGAACCTGGAGCTATTGATGGTGCAACTCTTGGAGTTTTATATGGTTACACTGATCCAGAAATCATTGGATATTGGTGGTATGTAGATGATGACGATGTTGATATTTTATTAGGTGACCCTACTCACTTAGGCAAACATGACTTATACTACTGGGCAAAGGATAATGTATGCAACAGAGGAAAGATACATCACCAGATATATTGGGTAAACACCTGTCAACCAGAAGTATGGGTAGATGATAACTTTCATTCTGGTACTCCTGGCTGGTGGATAACTCATTTTTACAATATTCAAACAGCATTAGATTGGTTAGAACCCGATGGAATCGCACATATTCATGAAGGTGTATATGCTGAGAATATCGTTGTAGATGATGTTCCATGGTGTGACAATACAGGAATCACAATTGAAGGAATCAATGGATGCCCGCCACTTCCAACGGAAGATTCAGCTATTATTGATGGAACCATTCAAATAAAAGTCGATGGAGTTACAATAAATAACCTTGTATTTGAGCCAACTACTGATGCAGCTGTCACTGTTGAAGGCAACACTGATATAACACTGAGATGTAATATTTTCCTTATGGGATGCGATCCAGATAGCGTCGGTGTAAATGCTAAACCAGGGTCAGATGTTGATGCAAGACAGAATTGGTGGGGTGATAAAAACGGACCAAATGGTGGACTAATGAATGACGGCAGTATTGCTAATGGTATGGGCGTTCAAATATTTGGAACTGTCTATGTCGAACAATGGATTGGTGTACATGCTGAAGCAACTGCATCATCATATTCTGTAGAAACTGGGGAACCAATTGTCTTTAATGACGGAGGCAGTTTTGCAAGGAATTTTGATGGCCCATATGAACCTGAATATTACTGGACTTTTGAACCGACCATGCATAGTAATGAAAAGACTATCGCATATGTGTTTGATACACCTGGAACCTATAAGGTGACCCTTAGGGTACAAGGCAACGGTATTACCTATCTTCATGATAATTTCATGTTTGACTTTGAATATCTAACTATAGAAGTAACAAGTCCTACTTCAACACTTTCGGCAAATGCTGGGGGTGGTGAATTCGGCGTCTATGAAGTTAACGTAGGTGAATCTGTACAGTTATTTGGTTCAGCAACTGGTGGTAAACAACCATATTCATATTCATGGAATCTAGATGGTGAAGAAGTAATAAACGAACAAAATCCAATGGTAACATATGAAAATGCAGGTACGTATATAGCCACATTAAAAGTCATCGATGATAATGGTGATGCAGCTATTGATACTGCAGAAGTAATTGTACAAGATTCTGGATCTGATGGAGATGATGATACAGTCGAAATCAAAGATATGAAAGGCGGATTTCTGTTCACTGCAAACATTAAAACTGCAGATATATCTGCAGAATGGTCAATTACAATAGACGGAGGCATATTCTTTGGCGGTCAAAATACTGGGGTAATCCCAGCAAACACAGAGGAGACAGTGAAATTACCATTTAGTCTAGGAATCGGCAGGGTTGACATAATCGTTACAGCAAACAGTGTTACTAAAGAAGCAACAGCGTTTATGTTGGGACCATTTGTACTATCACTAAAAGAAATATAGTGACATATGAATTGCATCTTGGAAAGATTTTTCTTTCCTTCTCTTATTTTTTTCGAGCTTATCCCAGCATTTTCCGCAAACACACTTTTTAGTGCCTATCGCAAAATAGAATGGGCTTTTGCCACAATGGTTAAAAATGGAGTGAATATTAGACTCTCGCTAACAAAGGTTAAGATATAAATATTTGAAATATATTATATTTTAAGTTAAAATGTTTTGATGTGCAACATATGAACATAAATGAAATATTTTACTCCATCCAAGGTGAAGGTAAATGGGTAGGACTACCCAACATATTCATAAGAGCCACAGGGTGCAACCTAAGATGTTCCTACTGCGATACAAAATATGCATATGATGATGGAAAAGAAATGAGTATAGACGAAATAGTAAACCACATAGGCAACTATCCATGCAAATATGTTTGTATAACAGGCGGGGAACCTTTACTACAACATGAAATCCTAGATTTGATAAATGCCGTTCTAAAAAGAAATTACAAAATTTCTCTTGAAACAAACGGAAGTATGAATATAGAAAACATAGTAAATAAAAAATCTCTGATGATTTCATTGGACGTTAAATGTCCTTCGTCCAACATGCATGAGAAAATGCATCTAGAGAATATACCACTACTCAAGAAAGATGATCAGTTAAAAATTATTATACAAAACAAAGAGGATTATGACTATGCCAAAAAGATTATACAAAAATATGAACCAATCTGCCATGTTTTTTTCCAACCCGTTTGGGCTACTAACCCAAAAAATTTGGCTGGTTGGATACTCAGCGATGGGTTGAACGTTAAGTTAGGATTACAAATTCATAAAATGATATGGGGAGATGCAAAAGGAGTTTAGATTTTTTGAACTGATTCAAGATACCACACAACAGTTTTGAAAACACAAACTATATACACAACGAGCGTATTCTTGGTTGAAAAATTGAAGTATTTACGACTATAATTATTTAGTAGATAGTAGAGGTGAAATAAGATATGCAACCAGCAAATATGGCATATGATAGAGCAATTACTGTTTTCTCCCCAGATGGGAGATTGTTCCAGGTGGAGTATGCTCGAGAAGCAGTGAAAAGAGGTACTACAACTGTAGGTTTAAAGTACAAGACAGGTGCAGTTTTAATCGTGGATAAACGTATCACATCTCATTTGATAGAACCAGGATCAATTGAGAAAATATTTGAGATAGATGGCCACATTGGCTGTGCTACTTCGGGCCTTGTTGCAGATGCAAGAGCGTTGATCGATAGAGCTCGCGTAGACGCCCAGGTAAATGAAATAACATATGGTGAGAAAATACAGGTGAAAACCCTTGTAAAACGTATTTGCGATTTCAAACAGACATATACCCAATACGGTGGAGTGAGGCCGTTTGGTACTGCCTTGCTTGTAGCTGGCGTAGATGATACAGGTCCACGGTTGTTTTCCACAGATCCATCTGGTGCTTTAATGGAGTACAAGGCTAGCAGCGAGGGATCAGGGCGCAATGGTGCCATGAGCCACTTTGAGAGCCATTACAAAGAGGGGCTTTCCATGGAAGAGGGCATCGATATGGGCATAAAAGCACTTCATAAGGGTACTGAGGGGAAACTTAATCCTGATGCTACTGAAATTGGTGTTGTTGACAAAGATTTTAAATTTCATATTATATCACCAGAAAAAACAAAGGAGTATGTTGCTAAGGCAACTGGGGGAAATTAGAATTGGTAAGTCTTGACGACGCTGTTATTGCAAGGTTGAAGAAGGGAGAAGAACACTTTGAGGTGCTAGTAGACCCTTATGCAGCAGCTGACTTAATTGATGGAAAGAAAATAGACATTATTCAAATCCTTGCTATAGATGCAATTTTCAAGGATTCAAAGAAAGGTACGCATGCATCGGAAGAAACTATTAAAGAGAAATTTGGTACCGATGATGTAACAGAGGTCGCTAAACAGATTGTTTTAAATGGAGACATACAACTTACAACAGAGCAACGTCATAAGATGCAGAAAAACAAGAAAAATAGGATTATTGAGACAATTTCAAGAAATGCTATGGATCCGAAGACAAAGGCCCCACATCCCCGCCAGAGAATTGAACTTGCGATGGATGAGGCAGGAGTACATGTTGACCCTTTCAAACCAGTGAGTGAACAAGTCAAGACAATCATTGAAGCTTTAAGACCACTAATACCAATTTCCATGGAACATGTTAGGATATCAGTTAAAATCCCTCCAGAGCATATTGGTAAGGCCTATGGTGTCGCTCGCAATTATGGCACCTTGGAGCGAGAGGAATGGCAATCTGATGGTTCATGGATTGGTATCATAAAAATTCCGGCAGGCATGCAAACCGATTTTTATGACAAATTAAATGATGTGACCAAAGGCAATGTATCCACAAAATTCTTAAAGTAACTTTAGTAGAGGTTATCATTATATGTCTCAAGAAAAACGTGAAATAGTTATTCCAAGTCAGCTTTTGGGAGATGCCGAAGGCAACAAGGCTGGACGCGGTACGTTTATCGAAAATGGAAAAATATATTCAGAAATGTTAGGAATATTAAGCAAAAGGTCGAACTACATAAATGTAATACCGTTAAAAGGCCGTTATGATGCAATAGAGGGAGATTTTGTTATAGGGATCGTCCGAGAAGCAATGGCATCAAGTTGGTTAGTTGATATTAATGCCCCATATCCTGCCCTTTTACATGTGAATGAAGTACCATGGGATGTGGACTTTGGTGAGACCGAAAAATATTTAAATCACGGCGATTCCGTAATGGCAAAGATTCTACAGGTAGATGTAGAAAAAAAACTACAGATTACACTAAAAGATCGTAACCTCTACAAGATCAGGGGAGGACATATAACTTATATCGAACCTTCCAAAGTACCAAGGCTTATCGGTAAAAAGGGCTCTATGATATCCTTGCTCAAGAAATATACCAGATGTCGTATCTTCGTTGGCCAGAATGGAAGAATATGGATCGATGGAGCTGAGGATGACATAGCAAAAGTGATATATGCGATAAGAAAAATAGAGGAAGAATCTCTAGCATTTGGGCTTACAAATAGAATAGAAGAATTACTGAAAAAGGACATAAAGGACGTGTAATAAATGGAATCAGATATCAAATTAATTGATGATAATGGAAAACGATTAGATGGAAGAGCTCCTGATGAGTTAAGAAAAATCAAAATTGAGGTAGGAGTACTTCACAGAGCAGAAGGCTCATGTTATTTAGAATGGGGTGGAAATAAAGTTATGGTCGCCGTCTATGGCCCAAAGGAGGCACTTCCTAGACACACCCAGAATCCGTTGAGGGCCATTGTAAATGCTAGATACAACATGGCTGCTTTCAGTGTTGATGACAGAAAGAGACCTGGACCAGATAGACGCAGTAGAGAAATCTCAAAGGTCATTTCTGAGGCTCTAGAAAAAGTTATTTTACTAGAAAAATTCCCAAGAGCATCTATTGATGTGAACATTGAAGTTCTAAATGCCGAAGCAGGAACAAGATGTGCTGGTCTTACGGCTGCTGGTGTAGCACTTGCAGATGCTGGTATACCCTTAAAGGACATACCTGTGTCATGTGCAGCTGGAAAAATAGATGGACATGTTGTTCTTGATCTAGGCAAAGAAGAGGATAATTTTGGAGATGCTGACTTACCTATAGCCATTTCTCCCCGTACTAACGAGATTTTATTACTTCAGATGGATGGACATTTAACCGTAGAGGAGTTTGACAAGGCACTTGAAATGGCAATTAATGGTTGCCATATCGCATCAGACATTCAAAAAAAAGCAATCATGGATAAATACCAAAGTGCTCCGGAGGTGAAATAATATGACAATTACACCAGCAATTAAACGAGATTATCTATCCAAACTTGCAGAACAGGGAAAAAGAGCAGACGGAAGAACATTTAATGAATTTAGAAAAATAGAGATTGAAACAGGACTTATTCCAAAAGCAGAGGGTTCTGCACGGGTTAAAATTGGTAACACTCAGGTTGTTGCTGGGATTAAAATACTTATTGGTACACCATATCCTGATACGCCTGAATCCGGCGCTATGACTACAGCAGCTGAGCTTATTCCTATGGCATCCCCTGATTTTGAAGCAGGACCACCACGAGAGAACGCAATAGAACTTGCAAGGGTCGTTGATAGGGGAATAAGAGAATCAAAAATAATAGAGGTCGATAAACTCTGTTTAGAACCTGGTGAGGCAATATGGATGGTCTTTATTGATATTCATATTATTGACTTTGATGGTAACTTGTTTGATACATCATCTCTTGCAGCTCTTGCAGCATTGCATAATGCAGTGATTCCAATTGAGCGTTTACGGCCAGATCTTGAGAAACTTCAAGAAAAATTTCCATCGGTTAAGAAATATTTGGAAGAACATCCTACAGATTACCCATTACCACTCCAAGAACCACCTATATCATGCACATCTGTCAAATATAATAATGTAATAATGATTGATCCCGCACTAGATGAAGAAGAGATAGCAGAAGCAAGACTCACAGTTGCAACAGACAAAAATGGCGACATACGTGCCATGCAAAAGGGATTAAACGGTAGTTTTACTGTCGAAGAGATAAAAAAGATTATAAAAGCCTCTATTGATAACGGGGTAAAAATAAGAGAAGAATTATATAAAAGTGTGGGTAAATAAGTATGGCAAAAAGAACGAAAAAAGTAGGTTCAGCAGGACGTTTCAAAGCTAGATATGGAGTACGGGCAAGAACAAAAATACGAAACGTTGAAATTCATCAGAAGGCGAAACACATTTGTCCAAGCTGTGGCCACAAAAAAGTGAAGCGGGCAAGTACAAGTATATGGCAGTGTAAAAAATGTGGCGTGAAATTTGCTGGTGGGGCCTATCTACCTAAGACTGAAGCAGGTCAGAACGTTGAAAAAATATTGAGGGGAATAACCGCACCCAAGATAACTGAGGAAGGAGAATAACAATGTCTGGTTATAGATGTGGACTATGCAAGAAAAGTGTCAAGTTTGATGTGAAAAACATAGGTATGCAATGTCCATACTGTGGCAGTAAGATTTTTTACAAGGAGAGGCCGACTATAGCAAAACACATTAAACCAAGATAAAAAATCGTTAACACAAAATCAGTATTCTACAAGCTTCTGAGTTAATTCCAATTTTATGTAAATGTACATTTGAGACTACATTATTTTTTCATCTTATACCCAATATAAGATAGAATTTAAATATGGCATAAATTATATAGTAATATTTATATACTTATAATTCCAATACATTATCCAGAGAATGGGGAAATGTAGTTTTTTAAAATCCATCTTTCCTCACCACCTCACCGCTTCCCCATTCTCCCAATTTAAAACTTAAAAATGTTTTCTCAGGAGTGGACATACATTTGCAATATTAAAATAGGTTCCCAAGATTGATTGTGTGTTCTGATAGATTCAAAGTAAAGTTTATTATAAAACCCCTTGTGAATATATAAATCTCCAAATATATAAGAGTTTGATTATTCGTAATCACCTTGTAGAATTGAATAAATATAGGTGGAGGCAAACTGCCTTCATTCCTATTTTTTTATGCCTCTCTGCTTTTATATCTTATCTAATGAAGAGATAAATGGGGTTTAGATATATTTTTATGATACTAGATGTTATATAACTGTTTATTTTGAGAGTTTTGAGAGGGAAAAGAAATGGTAGAAGAGGATAAAACAGTTGAAGAAGTGGAGAAAACAGAAGAAGTAGAAGAAAACTATGGTGCTGGTGTAAAACTAATTCTATGGATTGCAGGTTTCTTATCATCTCTTGTCTGCATTGGTGCAGGATATGATATGACTTCAATTCGTTCTGTTGCAGGAACTTCTGTTGCAGAAGCATATTACAATTCTGTTGGTGTATTTGTAATTGGAATTGGTCTGTTTGTTGGACCTCTTCTATGGGGTATAGCATCTTTGATAGGAAAGAAATAGGTGTTGCCTAATTGTAGATTTGAAGGTGGAAAAATGAAAGATGATAATGAATACTATGAAAATGTAATTGAGGCATATATGATGGCATTGAGAACAATTGGAACTATAAGTGGAAGTGAATTACCCGATTTCAAAGATATGGGTGATGATGATTTGAGTAAGATGAAATGGATTTTATTCCAAGACATTCTCAATAAACTTGACTAAAAAACGACGGAGGAAACGAT
>JAUWWG010000104.1 GCA_030616985.1 Thermoplasmatota archaeon | reverse complement strand
TTATGGATAAGATGAAAAGGAAAAGTTGGGGAGAGAAAACTGTTAAAGAATTGATACTAAAAGATAATGAACTGTTACAACTTACAACAGCAGTTGAAGGACCGCTGGGATATGAGAATTCTAAAGATTACAGGCTTTCAGTGGATTCCGACGGCGGATTAATTGTTGAAAAAATGACTCCTGGTGGTTGGAGACATGTAAGGTGATTTAATGAAATGTATTAAATGTAAGTTCCAAGATGAAGACACCGGTGTCTGCACCTATCCTTTCAAAGCAATTGCTGTAGGTGACCATAAACTTGATAAGAAAGGAAATATAATAGGATGCACACATGGGATAAAGAAATAACGAATAGTAAGATACTAGACTTTATCACCCTCACATCCATCAGACAAATATTGGTTTCTGCTAAGAAAAAAACGGGATTTAATCCGTGCTGTATGACCATGGCTAAAACACACAGATTTTAATGTTTTAGACAATGTCAGAAAGCATAGAAAAATACTAAAATGATGACGTGTTTTACTCCTGTTAAAGAGCAATAGTCTAGTGGAGATAATTCCATAAAAATAGGATAAAGATGTAAATTTATTTAAATTTGAGCTATATTATGTTGTAATTAAATGTTATATATGATACTTTAGTAACATGGGCCAGTGGTCTAGGGGTTATGACGTCGCGCTTACAACGCGGAGGTCGCCGGTTCAATTCCGGCCTGGCCCACTACTCTCTCAGAGAGTTTCCATGTGAAACAAAGGTAAAATATCCCTTTCTTGATCTTAGTGTATTTTCGTTTCATGACCCCAGATAACATTGAATGTAAATATCAGAGATTGAAGGAAAGAGTCTGAAGATTTAATGGGTTGTGAATTCACCCAAACGTACTGAAGTAAAAGATGCGATTCCTGCAATATTCTTACTAATCTTACTAACCTTTTTATACATAACAAGTGATTTATTCTTTGGGGAGACATAATATGAAAAAAATATTATCAATATTAATGGTCCATATCTTAGTTCTTAGTGGACTTGGTGCAGTTGCTATAAACAACGATAATACTAATAATGCAAATCTAGAAACCTCAACCGAAATAATGAAGATTGATTTCCCATCACCAACGCTTGTTGAGAGTAATAATGATTATGTTAAATTGCGCTTTGTCGATGATGAATTGTATCTAATGAACCCAGGTCAACCAATGCTTCCACGGGTGTTGAAATCAATTGAACTTCCATTTGGTGTACGCAATGTGAAGGTTGAGGTGGTACCACAGGAAATTTCAGAATCCACGATTTCAAAAGAGATACTACCTACCCCCGCACCAGTGCCATACTCACCAAATGTGGATTTTGTTGCTCCACCAAAGAAAGATATAATGGTGTATACTAGTGATGCGCTGTATCCTTCTTCTTGGTATAGTTATAATGTGGGCTGTGGATTGAATGCAAACGGTGAACACGTTACTCATCTTACAGTAAATATTTATCCTGTTCGATACGCACCTGCAACAGGGAAAATATGTGTGGCGGAGAAGGCTGATGTAATAATAACTTTTGATGATCCAGAGGGAGATATTTTTCCACAGACAAGTGAGTATGACTTAGTAATTATCGCTCCTTCAAGTTTCTCCAGTGATCTCCAACGATTGGTTGATCATAAAAATAGTTATGACATGAAGACACTTCTGAAGTCAACTGAAGAAATATATAATGAATACACTGGTGTGGATAAACCTGAGCAAATTAAGTATTTTATCAAAGATGCAATCGAAACAT
This sequence comes from Thermoplasmatota archaeon, assembly GCA_030616985.1. Classification (GTDB taxonomy): domain Archaea; phylum Thermoplasmatota; class E2; order DHVEG-1; family DHVEG-1; genus JAUWWG01. Next base: position 5,952 of record JAUWWG010000104.1, on the reverse strand, counting down.
GGGGAATTAATTACGTTTTACTTGTCGGTGGTTTGAAATCGACAATTTATGCTAAACCAAAAGATAATATGAACGTGGGTGAAAAGGGATGGCGTGTCCCGGTCCGGTATTCAAACATGAGGGCAGGTGGAGACCCGGGTTACCCCGTTGATTTATATTATGCTGATGTCTATAAACTTGGAGGGGAATTTGAATCTTGGGATTACGATGGAGATGGTGTTTTTGCGGAATGGCCTGATGATTATGGTGAATCCCGAGATATTTCGGATCTGTTACCCGATGTCGCCGTAGGGCGATTAGCATGTTCTGATGTTAAAGAAGTCAGTGATGTTGTCAATAAAATCATAACCTATGAAACCACATCCTATGGTACGGAATGGTTTCAAAAGATGAAAGTTATTTCTGGTGATGGATTTCTCGATCAATTTGATCTAGATATTCAATGGGACACCAATAGTCTCGGTGATGGACATTATACTATCAAAGCACAAAGTATGAACCCTGAGGAGAATATCGGACCCGTTGATGAAATCCATATTACCATTGATCGAAGTCAAGAATCTATTGTTACATTTAATCATGATGATCATTTAAATCCTGCTCTTGAAAATGGATATCCTGCTCCACCTATTGCAGAGATTGTTTCCGTGTCGGAGGGGGATATTCTAGGTAACACCAATGTCATCTTTAAACCTAGTGAGAGTCAAGCCTATTGTAACACACTGTTCTGGTGGGCAAATGTCTCTTATGTCGATGGTGTTTTGACAATACGAGGAAAATCATATGATCCAAAACCATACGGGAATTTGACAAATATTCATGTCTGGGTAGAGAACAATCAGGGACAAGCAATTTTTTCCACGTGGAGAAACAATACCCCTACTTATTATGAAGGAGAATGGGTAACTGGTGAGAAACTTTTAAATGGCAGAGGTGGCGCTTTATACTATATGCCAGAGGAGTTTGAACGGGAAATTATATGGACATCTAATGGACAATTCACCGGGCAGGATGGGATAATCGATACAATGAGCGAAGGGTGCGGATTTGCTTTTTTCTCAGGACATGGAAGTCCAGGTACATGGGGCGATCAATATCCGGGTATCCCCGGAAATCGTCAATTTGGTTCAGTGACTGGTCTTAAAGTATCAAATCTGAGATCATTTTATCCGTTTATCTCTGATCTTCCGCTTTGGCCTATGGATCAGTTATCAAATACAAACAAACTCCCGATTACAGTTGTCGGTGGATGTCATAACAGTTTGTTCAATGTCTCGTTAATTCCTTCTGCAATGCAATATTATACCATGCTTCTCGGGAGAAATAATTGGATGTGGACATATATTCAAGCAGTACCACAATGCTGGAGTTGGTATCTTGTACAACTTCCAGATACGGGGGCAATTGCAACCATCGGTAACGCTGGCTTAGGCTGGGGATGGGAAGGCGAGTTTTGTACTGTTGGTGCCGGCGATGGATGGATTTCCTCAGAATTTTTCAGACAGTACGGTGATCATTTCGGTCAGGAAAAATATGATATCCTTGGACATGTGTATCAGCAGACCCAGACCAGTTACATCAATCAGTTCAAAGATTTCACACTGCCAGAATGTTGGTGGTACCCTGATTTTGGTTGGGATGCCATCGATCAACAAGCCGTTGAACAATGGGTGCTTTTAGGTGATCCTAGCTTAAAGATCGGAGGATATCAATAATCCTCCTTTTTTTCTTTCATTGATAAAGTGTTAGATGCCCGTATCTAAGCATTGAAATACAATTACTGTAGAAAAGATGCTTTGATGTATGTTAAAGTCGGAAAAATGTCAAATCAAAAAGAAAGTTTTTAGTAATTAAGATGTGATTGCCCCATAGATGATTAAAATGGGGGGTAAAAGGGAGTTTTTAGCAAAACTCTTTCTTCCAGATCTTGGTAGCCCCATCCGACTCAAATCATCTTCAAACTTGAAAAATGGGAAAAGATACTATGAATGAAAAATTTTTGTTTTCACTGGAAAACTGCATAAAATGCACTCAGACAAAAGAACTCTTAGCTGATAGAGATGATATAAAAATAGTGACGTTTCCGCATGATATCAATGAGTGGGATGATGAACAGTTGAATGATGCTAAATCTCATGATGTTTTTGAAGACCTTCAGAAAACTGCTCCTATCTTATGGATATACGGAGAAAAAAAAATTGGTTACCTACGGATAAGAAAATGGTTGCAGGATATTGAAAAACAAGATTGATTGATGATAAACCTAGATCAACCATGGGTCTATCGTACATATAATTTCATAATTTTTTAAAGAACTCCGACAGTTTTTCTAAGGATTTACCCCTGTGTGAAAAGCGGTTTTTCTCCTCCGTATCCATCTGAGCAAACGTTCTGGTATCACCATTGGGAATAAATATTGGATCATATCCAAAACCATGATCTCCCTGCTCACGATTGGAAATTCGACCATTGCATTCTCCAATGAAAAACTTGGGGTTTTTACCTGGTGCACCATAAGCAAAAACGGATCTAAAGCATGCTTTTCTTTTATCTATATTTACACCATCTAACAATTTTAAAATGCCGCTGCAGCCCACAGTATAAAAAACATAGGCAGAATACACACCAGGAAACCCATCTAAGATATCAATAAAAAGGCCTGCATCTTCGAGAATAAACGGATGGTTAAATTTTTCTTGTATATGTTTTACACCAAAGTATGCAACATCCTCCAAAGCATTTGCCTGTATCTCAGGGTAGCCAAGGTTCTTTTGAACTACTTCGATATCCACTCCCAATAGTTTTGTCTTTGCTTCCTTTAGTTTTCCTTCATTACTCGTAATAAAGTATACGGTTTTCATCTGTATCTGCCTCTTTTAACTATCTCCTCTATTTTTTTAACAACAAGATTCGCGTCTTCTTTTAATTCTTTTTTATAACCATCCAATACATAATCAAAACAATTAGCATGCCTGGAGTGTGTTGACTCAATTGCCTCCATTAAAACATGCAAGTCAACGCCTTTTGATTCCACCTCACCGTTTTTCTCACCAAGCCCAAAATCAATGAAGTAAATATGATCATAAAATAGCATCATGTTTGAGGTAGTAAGATCTCCATGAATAATATCATTATTATGAAGCTTTGCAATATTTTCTCCAATCTTTTCACAGATGCGAGCCCGTTCCCCCTCACTTAGCTCATTTAGTATATCTTTGACTCTCTTACCTTCGATATATTCCATGGTTATTGTACCATCTTCTAGATCAACATCGTAGATGATCGGTACTGATACTCCTTGGCGGCGTGCACCTGTTATCAGTTTAACTTCCTCTTTTGTTCTGAATGAAATGAGACGGTCATCGATATCTTTTATCCGGTATGCCTTTCGTACGCGTTTTTTTTGGACCGCTTTGAATCCCATATAGTTTGATAAACAAATTTCTGCCTCTGCACCTCTATACAAGATTGTTTTTTCAGTCACGCCAACTCACATCCACCATATCTGTCCTGAACCGCTGATCAATGAAACTATCCTCAACCTTCATGCGTATACCACTATTGTACATCAAAAGTCCCAGCCAGGCAATCATAGCCCCGTTATCAATGCACAGATCCGTTGATGGGGCAAAAAAATGTGCATCACGTTCTTTTGCCATTGTTTGAACCATATTCCGCAGTCGTTTGTTACTTGCAACACCTCCACCAAGCAGTACCTCATTTTTTTCAGTATGTGCCATTGCCCGCTCTGTAACTTCAGTCAATGCCGCAAAAGTCGTTTCCTGCATAGAATAACATATATCCTCTAGACTCTCTCCTTTTTTATGGTACTGTTCTGCTGATGTAAGTAAACCTGAGAAAGCAACGTCCATTCCTTTTATCGAGTAGGGTAGCTTCAGATACTTTTTCCCCTTTCTTGCCAGTTCCTCAATTTTTGGACCACATGGAAATTCCATCCCCATATTCCTACCAAATTTATCAAGACAATTCCCAATACCAATATCAAGAGTCTCACCAAAAACACGATATTTTCCTTCAGCAAAAGCGGTAATCTGAGTATTTGCACCAGATGTATACAACAGTACAGGATCCTTGCAGTCATCCAATGTCCCACGCCCAATCTCCAAATGAGCAACACAATGATTAACGCCCATAATTGGTTTATCAAGCGATAGTGAAAGCGCCCGTGCTGCAGTTGCAGCAGTTCTGAGACAAGGTCCCATCCCAGGACCTTTTGAAAAGGATATCAAATCAATGTCAGCAAAATCAACTTGAGCTTTCTCTGCGGACTCTTTAATTAAATCTGCCACATAAGAAGCATGGTGATTTGCTGCCTCTCGTGGGTGGATTCCTCCTTGTTTTGGCCTGTATATTTTGATTATATTTGATAAGACGTTACATTTTTTTCCAGTACCATCTACGATGCCCACACCGATGGTATGGGCTGTTCCTTCTATGCCAACACAAATCATAATTGAGAGTTGTAAGTCGGGGATAATATAAAATAAATTTGGTTTATCCACCACTTATGATGAATACCACGTTAATTTAAAAAAGAAGAAATAGAGATGATTACCTCATTTCTTATTTATATCCAACTTCCATTGTCCTAAATTGTGCAACCTCAATTTTCCAATAAAATCCCATTTATTATTTTTTAATCAGCTTGGTGTTTACAACTAAAACTTAGAATACTACCTTAAAACTCTGTTTTTACAATTCTGAAATTTTCTCATATAACATGTCTTCTAATCTGTTTAGTTCCTTTCGTTTCTTGTGAACCTTGTCGATTTCTTTTAGTATAGCTCTATAGTTGTTATCCATTTTTTACCACAACCATTATTTCTACAATTTCGCCTATTTAATGATTGTTTTACAACTGTTATCCAAAAAATATTCTTGAGACCAATCAGTGTTTGTGAATTCAGTCTAGCATATGGGAAAGTTGTTATTGCATGAACTACAAAATTCACAGATAAATAAGAAGTTAGTTTTATTTTTTCTTTTGTTAATCTGTTTCTTCTTCGTTCTTTTCCTTTTCTGTGGGTGGCGCATTTTCGATGTAGATATATCCAGTCTTGAAGAGAATGGCAATTATTACCAATATCGCTGCCACAACTGTGGCTATTACGATCACCCATGGAAATTCTACGGAAGATTTTTCCTTATAAAGTGCTGCATCTCCACTGAGAGGATCGTAGATGTAGTTCCATTTTCCATCTCCATCCGTGTCTATCATGTATGTTCCAGCATCCGTCACTTCAATTTTTGTATCAATGCTGCTGATTGCATTATAGAACGTATCGTATTGTCCGTTGCTATCAGTGTCAACAAGATAACCCCCTGCTATGGCATCGTCTATGTTCTTTACATCCGATTTAATTTTAGAATTTGACCCTAGCATTTCTTCTATCTGATCTTCGAGTCCGTCGTTGTCATCATCAGAGTCGCCTGTGTAATTTCCATCAGGAGAATCATCGTCGGGTACACCATCATCATCAGTATCTGTTAACTGATCCGATGGATCGGTTGCATTTGTTCCGTATGATTCCTCTATATCATCACTCCATCCATCTCGATCTGAATCAAGCTCTATCGTTGCAGTTGTCTTATCGGAATTTGTTAGATCATCGTTGTCTGTAACGGTAAGTGTTATGTTGTATAATCCCGATGTGTTATAGATGTGGATTGGGTTAATGCCGTTTCCTGTCGTTCCATCGCCGAAATTCCAGATATAGCTTGTTATTGTTCCATCGATATCGTAGCTACCGGATCCATCAAAAGAAATGTTTTGGTATGTTAATCCTGTGTATGGTCCATTTGCATCTGCTATCGGCGGGTATGTCTCTGCTGGTTGCTCATTTATTGTTGCGGTGGTTGTATTAGTAGCAGTTGCCTCAGCATCATCTTTCACTTGAAGTTTTACAGTATATGTCCCAGCAGTTGAGTATG
>JAUWWG010000073.1 GCA_030616985.1 Thermoplasmatota archaeon | reverse complement strand
AGATCATATTCTCCAAAGAGTGGATGGAGCTCAATGATCTGCGGTACTTTTGACAGTTTATTATATACTTCGTGTTCATGTGCAGGTGCAGCACTTATGAGTACGAAACCTATCGCCATAAATTAACTACCTCTCGTCACCCTTATATTTTTATGAGATATAAACTTTATTAAAAAATGCTAGGTTATTACTTCGATTCTCCATTCAAATGTAATCTCCGTTCGAAACAGTATATTTATCATATTCTATCATTGGAATCCGGCCACTTAAATAGTGACACCAATACATATCTCAATATCCGTTTAAATCATCATTAAATGATTCTATCAAAACTAATTAGTTGTATTGTGTATTTATTATTTATTTTAAAGGTGCGTAATGTTGTTTTCTCTGCTGGATTAGTAGTCCCTTATAAATCCTCTCTATCTCTTTGAATAAATTTTCATTATTTATTCTAGCCTTACTCTTAATGTAAGCTGTTATCGCTGCTCCCCCAGCTCCAACTCCCTCTCGGACAACTCCTTTTTCATAAGCTCGGAGTCCTTCATATTTTGAATTTGCAAATGAGAGTTTAGTTGTTATTATCGGAACAGGATAGATCTCGTTAACAAGCTCTATGATGTTAGATGTTTTATCGTTTATAATCCAACTAGTTGTTGCAATAACTAGATTGTTCATAACCCTTTTTTCTATTTCCTTGATTACAGACAATACTGCAGTCATCTGAGTTCCTCCAGCCATTAACACTGGCACTTTTTCAGCTGCCCCAATGCACAAACCTGCATGAACAGGAATCATAGGGTCTCCCATTTCCTGTATCACATTAAAAACATTATTATCGCCCAATTTTTTTAGGGCTTCTTCAACTATTTTCTTTTTGAGTGTATGCGGATTTCCAGGCATCGAACTGCTCACCTTGTCAAATGCATCATAACCCAAACCAACCAATACGCCTAGAGCAGTTGTTGTCCCACCAGCAATGCTCTCCCCAGCAACTAAAAAATCACATAAATATGCCAGATTTTTTCCAAGTACCTTTGCTTTTTCTATTGTTTTTTCAGGGTTTTTAACGGCATATCTTTTTCGGATGTCTTTACCAGAGGTCCCTCCAACATCAACAAAAGGAATCTGAGGTAACACATTTAACCCAGCGTTAATTGGTAAGAAAGGAATATCTGCTAATCTAAGAGATGCTCTCGTTATTATCGCAGGAGTTGGTATTCCATCTGGTGTGACTGGTACCCCATCGATACATTTACATCTCCCAAGTTCAAGAAGTTCAACATCAGCAGGGGGTGTATAATCAGTTATATCCGGGTTTTCACCTGCTGCTGAGATGCCTTTAATTTTACCTGTTTCTGTGTTTGCAATTACACAGGTAAATAAGGGGTTTTTACCCCAAATTTTTCCAATTATTTGTTTCGCTTTTTCTTCTTTGTTTACAAATAGTAGTTCATCATACATATCTACACCTTCCAATATTTTAATATACGCTTTACTTTAATCAAGGACGATTTTATCGCCAATTAAAACGAAAAGAGCAGCAATAACTGCATTTTCTGCCTTCTCATAACTATTATCAGTTCCGATAAGCAGAACATCTCCTTCTCTAAAATCATATGATTTGTATAAATTATCATTCCTGATTTTCAATTCAGTCTGATCTGGAAATATTAATTCGTTGTTTTTCACTATCAAAACTGTTGCACCAAGCGAACCAATTTTTATTGCCGCATCTCTTTCATTTATACCAAGTCTTACGTTCTTAGCAGTATCTTTTACTAACACCGCAACATCCTTACCTCCAATCGTTAGATCTTTAGCATCGATAATTTTTGGTCCTAAAACAAAATTGTGTAATGTTGTAACAAATTCTTCTCCTTTTTTTGATAAATTGTGACCTTTTGCAACTGCAGAAGTTACATAGTCTTTTTCCATCAAATATTTTAAAACACTTCTAACACTACCCTCCCCCAGACCTAGTTTTTTCACAAGTTCTTTTCTACCTATTCTTCCTTCTTTTTCAAGAATTAAAAGAGTTCGTAAAATATGAACCCTATCAAATTGTCTCTGTGGTCCTTTCATTTATAGCCATCTCCAACTCTTTTTTTGTATTAATATTAACAGTTTGTTTGCCTTTTATTACATACAAATAATCTTCTCCTTCAGATACAATATTTATCCCAACAGGAACAAAACCGTTCATAGTAACGGATGGAGTAAACCCCATATCTGCATAGTCTTTCAAGGGTACAACAACAGATATAGACAGGTTAGTTTCCTTATATTTAGTTAAAACATTCCTAATTAACTCAGAACTTAAGAATGGAAGATCAGCTGAAACCACTAAGAACTCGTTAAATTGTTCCATCAAATATTGGATATCTTGGACATAGCCGTTTCCAGGAGTTTGAACCATTTTCAACCCTAGTTCTTTTGCCTTACTTTTTGTCTTCGATGTCGTCTGGGTAACAGCAACAAAAACCTCATTAATCCCAGCATCCTTTAAAACGTCCACTGTTCGTTCCAATATTGTTTTACCATCTATTTCAATAAGAGGTTTTTCAATGTCCATTTGCAATCTTTTTGCTTTCCCACCAGCCATTATTACTGCTTTCATTATTTTACACCAGATTAATATATTCCTTTTCTTTCACGCACCAATCCTGAATATCCAAAAACCAATACTTCCAGAAACCCTGCTTAAGAACTGATTGTGTCTTTGTTATTTCAATTCTTTTTTTGAAAAGGGGGCCATCAATGACAAAAGTATGGAATTCTCCATTCTCACCACAAGGACAAATATTTTTTGCTTTAATCTCATCAAGTAAATTGTTATCCACAAATCTACCAACAAAATCTTTTCCAAATACATCAGCCTTGCAACTAACAGCAATCGCCTTAAATCCCAGACTTATGAATTTTTCAAGCAATTTTTCAGGTGAGATGTTCCATAAAGGCTCCAGTGGTTTAATTTTTAAATCATTGCAAACACGTTCAATCCATTCTTTATGTTCTTCAAGATAAATATCCCCAAAAACCATCCCTTTAATACCATTGTTTTTAAGTTCAATAACAGCTCCTTTAAATTCTTCCTCATACTTTTGCATATCGGGGCTTACTTCTTTTTGTACAAGTGGAACACCTATTAACTCACTTTGCATCTGAATCAGCTCTGATTCTATACCATGAAAACAACAACGTTTATGTTCCTTTGAAATAAAATTCAGAAGATACTCAACATTATATCCTTGTTTCATTGCCTTATAACAGGCAAGGCAACTGTCTTTACCTGCACTCCATGACGAGATAACGTTTAACATAACATAAATCCCTCAAACAATTAACAACAAGGCATACAACGATACAATCCTAGATACTTCATTGATAGCACCAAGAACATCTCCATTAACTTTACCAAACGCTCTATGTGCAACTATCACCATAACCAATGAAACACAGATGGAAACAATCACTGTTATTATTCCCATGAGCTGTAGTAGAACAAACGAAATAACAAGAGAAAAAAGAATGGAAAATGGAACCACGGTTTTATTCAAGTTTTCTATGAATACTTTCCCAAGTCCTGACTTCATCGGCTTACCAATAAAAAGCGCAAAAAGCATTCCAGTCTTAGCACCAATTTCGGCTACAATTATCTTGTAAACATCTCCATTAATCATAAAAATAGCATATACCAAAAATAAAATGGAAAACAAAACAATCGTGACACCAGCTATTCCTGTTTGAACGTCTTTCATTGCTTCTATTCTTCTTTGTTTACTTCCAGATGTATACATCCCATCCGCAAAGTCCGCTAATCCATCTAAATGGTTCAATCCTGTTATCAAGTACACAGCAACTATTGTAAGCAAAGCTGCTAATAAGCCATCCAAATAATTAAAAACAAATAAGCTGAATATGCCAACGATTAAACCAATTAACCCTCCTAAGATGGGCAATAAGAAAGAATATTCCGCTGCTTTATCAATAGATGAGTTGCCACAGGGCAATCTTGTGAAAAAACCTATCAGATCTAACATTATTGTTCTCCAAATTCATATACTTTCGTCATTATACCTGCAATGAGTCCACCTATAATGTCATCAAGCATAGGCTCTAACCTCGAAAGAATCCCTGGTTTTTCAGTATCATATCGCCTGAAATTGAATATTGCATTTGTTCCCCCGATATAGTTTGCAATATTCATACCTAAAATCTCATCAGCAACGAGATTAACTGGGTCCGTTCTATTGATTTCAGGCATTTCATTTGTAAATTTTTCATGTAGTAGATAACCCGCCCAGAGTAAAGAAAGCACATTTATATCATTCAGATATTTCTTTAAAAGTGTTCTAAACTTCTGCCTTGCTTCTTTTTCATCCAAATCTGGTGAAACAATCAATGTGAACGCACTCATTTCCAGATCATTTTTTGTAACATTCAATTTTTCTAAGATATTATTCATGTTGCAGCCTCTTTTAATATAATATTTAGAGCCATCTTAGGGTTCTTAACAAATATTGCTTGATGTTCTCTTAGCTGATTGAAGTGTTTTTCCAAGTCTCCCCCAATAAAATCTTTATCAGAAATAGGTGTAGAATCAATAACGATAACAGGTACCTTAGAATCCAATGCAAATTCTGCAGCTTCAATGTTTTTTAAATTGCCAGCCCCTATTTGAAAATCAGTTACTACCACAAAATTTGCTTTTTTAATCAACTTTATATTTGCTTTATGTGAATCATTTGTTATTTGCGAAAATGGAATTTCACCGATTACTGGTATCTTTAAGTTTTTAGCAGTTACAAAATCTGAGTCAAGAACATTTAATACACCTGTTGTCACCTTAAATCCATTATCCAAAAGAAGCCTCATAATATTGCTACCTGAACCGCCGCCACATATCATATGAACAGTATGACCCTTTCCATCCTCACTGTTTTTAGCAAAAGGACAAGGCGTAACATAAGGCGTATTTGTAATAGGATGTTGTTTAACAATTACATCTATATGGTATGTTTTCTGGATATTTTCAGGCGTTAGGACCTCATGAGGTAAACCCATAGAAGCTATCTTCCCGTTATCAAGCAAAATTAGTTTGTCAGAATATTGAGCCGCCAAGTTAAGATCGTGAAAAACAGCTATTACAATAATCTCTCTTTGTTTACTTAAGTTTCTGACTAAATTTAAAATTTCAAATTTACTACTTATATCCAGATGAACCGTAGCCTCATCTAATAAAAGGATTTTAGGTTCTTGAGCAAGTGCTCGGGCAATTATCACACGTTGTCTCTCACCACCACTCAACTCATCAAAAGTTCTCTCGGAAAGATGGAGTATATTGGTCAGTCTCATAGCTTCTTCTGCAATCTCGAAATCATGAGTAGTTTCAGATTTGAATCTCTCTGTATGAGGTGTACGCCCCATTAAAACCAGCTCAGATACAGCAAATGCAAAGTCAACTGATGATGTTTGAGGGACTACTCCTATATTTCTCGCAATTTCCTTTTTGCTTAATCTTTGAATGTCCTTTCCATCTATGAGCACAGTTCCTATCTGTGGACTTAACGCATTGCTTAGGCATCTCAACAACGTAGTTTTTCCTGAACCGTTAGGTCCCATGATACCTAAAAACTCTCCACTTTTCATCTCAAACGTTACATCTTCTAAGATTTTAGCGCCAGGGTAAGAAAAATCTATATTATCGATTTTAAGTAGCGTGACTAACAAACCTCCCTTTCTTATTTTTTTGTAAAAGATATATAAAGAATGGTGCACCGCAAAGTGCAGTTATAATTCCCACAGGAATTTCAGTGGGAGACAAAACAGTCCTTGCAACGGTATCTGCCCAAACTAAGAAAATACCACCGGCCAAGGCGGAAACTGGGAGAAGTATTCGATGATCTGGACCAACCAATATTCTCATCATATGGGGAATTATAAGACCAACAAAACCGATAATTCCAGTAAATGCCACTGCAACTCCAGCAATCAATGAAGAAAAAATCAATAGTATCTTTTTCACCATTTCTACATCAATTCCCAGATGTGTCGCAGGTTCTTCACCTAAAGTTATGGCATTTAAATCCCTGGCAAAAAGCTGAATAATTATCACTCCTAATATTATAACAGGAAATGCAATGACAACAACTTCCCAACTAGCTCTATACAGTCCACCGAGCATCCAAAAAAACATAAAACGAAATTGTTGGCCTGCCATATACATCATAAACGACATTACTGCTGTTAAAAAAGAACCAACAGCGATTCCTGTTAACAACAAAGTTTCCACTCTAATTTTACCACTAGATCTAGCGATTATGTATACAGCAAAAACCGTTAACATTGCGCCAACAGAAGCAAAAAACGGTGTCGAGTAAATACTTATACTTATAGATATCCCCAAAAGAATTGAAAAAGAAGCACCTACAGCAGCACCTGGTGCAAGTCCAATTAGAAAAGGATCGGCCATGGGATTTTTAAATAACCCTTGCATCGTGGTCCCTGAAACTGCAAGTGCACAACCAACTAAAACCGCGAGTAAAATTCGTGGAAGCCTTATATCAAGAATAATTGTTTCATACACATCAGGCCATAAATAACCTTTTCCAGATAAAACATCTAAAACAGCTTGAAAAGGAATTTTTTCAGGAACACCCTGTCCACCAAGAGGTCCCATTGTACCAATCATAGTAACAATAATGATAGTGAAAATAAGAGCACAAAACAGACTAGCAAGAATAAGTTTTCTTTTGATACGTTTTTTTTCAAAATCTATTTTAAACATAATTTATCATCATATTTTTTTAAGTGAAATTAAACACACATTTTGTCATAATATGTTTAGGAAAATAACTCGGGATGAATCATTTCTGCTAGTTGTTCAAAAGCATCTACAATCCGTGGTCCTGGACGGGCCATGATGTCATCATCGATGGTATATATCCTGTTATATTTGACTGCATCAGTGGCATCCCAACCAGCTCTATTTGTTATATCTTCAACTGTTGTTGAAGCATGATAACCAACTGTAAATATAATAATTTCAGGGTTACTTGCAATGAGAAATTCGCTTGTGATCTCTGGATAGGCAGTAATCGTCGTTGATGCAACGTTTCTACCACCTGCCATCAAAATTAAATCATTACCAAAAGAACCCGGGCCATACGTCCAATAGGGATAATATTCTATGTATACACTAGGTCTATTAAGGTTGCTGTTACTGGTTTTTGAGGTAACAGCATTAATTCTCTGCTCAAGACTATCTGCCAGATTATTTGCCTCAGCGGAATTATTTCCTATAGCTCCAACAAGTCTTATGTCTTGAATTATCCCATCTATATCTCTTGGAGCCAAAACAACAACGGTTAAACCCTTTTCCTCAAGAATGGCTACATCATCTTTAGAAGTCATATCTGAAACCAATATCAGGTCAGGTTTCAGAGATATGATAATTTCTAAATTAGGCGTTAGATAGCTTCCGATTTTTGTTTTATCTTTTACTTCTTCAGGGTAATCACTATATTCATCCACTCCGATAACTCTATCTCCCATTCCAACTGCAAATAAAATCTCTGTGGTACTTGGCGATAAAGAAATTATTCTTTGTGGATTTATTGTAATTGAAACATCGCGGCCGTAATCATCGATTATCGTTAGTTTAGATTCCCATTCTGATTCTTCATTAATTGCTAAATAAAAACCTGTACTAAAGGATATCAATATTATGCCACATATGGCTGCTATTATTGTAAATTTGTCCATCTTTTTCCATACCTCTAATTCGTATTGGATAATACATCCAATATATTTAAATTTATCAATCCAATACGGATTAAGAATAGTAACATGCCGTCAACTTTGGAAGAAAATAATTTGGAGAATTTTCTTGATTGAATCATACTCTTTCGGAAAAATAGTAATAGATGGAAAAACATATACATCAGATGTGATTTTATATCCAGGTAAGGTAGATGATAGCTGGTGGAGGAAGAGTGGACATTTACTTCAGAGAGAGGATTTGAAAGATGTTATCAAATACAATCCTGAGGTTTTGATTGTAGGGACTGGAGCATATGGCTTAATGAAAGTTCTAGATGAGACAAAGCAATTCTTGAAATCAGAAGGAATAGAGTTGATAGTTGAAGAAACGAAAAAGGCATGCAAAATATATAATGAACTGAAAGGTAAAAAGAAGGTGTCTGCAGTATTTCATCTTACATGCTGATGATTGAATTTTTAGAAGAGTTTTTGGATACCCCTTTATAGCCTCCCTTTTTTATCTAGAACAAAATTCATCGTATAAATATTATGTTTTTCATCAGATAATTGATCCGTGAAGCTTTTCACATTTGGATAATATTTTATCTTTTATTTTTGCATTACATTCAATACATATAGTGACACAATGGTTATAGTTAATATAAGAAACTCTCGTATTTTTATATAATTGAGATACAAATGACTGAGACTCTTCATTAATTGGTAATTGTAGTTCCATCTCAATCATGTGAGGTAAAGATTTGTATATATTTTCAAGTAATACATCAATGTTTTTCTTTTCGTTAATAGAGATTGGAGTGCACAATCTATCTTTCAATAATCCCTGATGATTAAGATACTGTATTAGATTATCGACTTCTTTGTTATCAATTAAGTCGATTTTATTCAAAGCAATAACAACTGAAGCGGTGACACCAAGTTCGAGTAATTCATCAAGGGAAACCTGAAGTTTTTTCTCAACAAGCTCTTTTTCTTCACTTCCATCAACAACAAGTACCACAACATCAGCAACTTCAATTTCCTCAAGTGTCGAATGAAACGCATCGATAATCCAGGAAGGAAGGTTTTCAATAAAACCAACGGTATCGGTGAGAAGAATGGGAATTGTTTCTCCTTTTGCCTTCTTTGGAATTCTTCTGGTTGTTGTCGAAAGGGTTGAAAAAAGCTTTCCTTCAACGTTTACTTGTTCACCTGAGAGAAGATTGAGAAGACTGCTTTTTCCCGCATTTGTATATCCTGCAAGTGATACGAGATAAAACCCACTTTTATATCTTGTTTTTCTATGATGCTCTCTATCACTTCTGATTTTTTTAAGATCATATCGGATTTTTTTCATCTGCTTTTTAATCATTTCATAATAATCATCAACCTGGTACTCTCCACCCGCCATAAAACCTGGATGTTCACCTGCCCTTGCCCTATGAATAAGTTCACGAACATAGGGTCTTTCATATTGCAATTGAGCAAGTTTTACTTGGAGCCTTGCTTCTTTTCGTTCTGCACGTTCTTCAAAAATTGCAAGGATGAGATGTATGCGATCATACACTTCAATCTTGAATTGTTTTTCAAGCGAAAACCACTGAGATGGTTTTAACTCTCCATTAATAATTATTAAATCAATAGGTTCTTCTGAGTCATTGATGAATTCTTTTATCTCATCAAGTTTACCAGAGCCGACATAGAAATTTACATCAGGGAGTTTTCTTTTTTGAATAAATTCTTTTACAACAGAGTATTCTAAAGTATCTGCTAGCTGGATTATTTCTGAAACAGCATTATCAATTGATACAATAATTGCTTTTTTCTGCTGGTTATTCATGTTTTCTTAAACCACTTTAACGTACTGTAAAATCGTTGAATAGCTGTTATGTTTCCAACGACTGCAAAATAGAGTAACACCCATTCCAGAACCGTTGTATTCCAAGGCAGTTGTATAGGACATCTGAGTACTATATGTTGCACAATTGGAAACACCATCAATAAAACTAATCGATCTGCACGACCTAAGAGGCCAGAGTACTCCCGTTTATATCCTATAGCTTGAGATTGTGTCCCCATATAGCTTGTAAGTAGCATTCCAATAATTGCAAGAAGCCCTATGCTTGGTCGACACCAGGTACTCAGTGCAAGACCTCCTACCATAAACACATCGGCATATCGATCAAGCGCATGGTCAAGAAAATCTCCACGAAGCGACGTTTTATAAGTTATTTTCGCAACTTTTCCATCAATTGCATCAAAAAGACCATTTAAAAAGACAAAAAGTGCTGCAAAAAAAAGATAATAGTTTAATAATTCATATTCAGGTGAAGAGAAATAGAAAAATATGCCAGACAGTACTGCAAACAGTAGAGCAAGCCATGTAAGTACATCGGGACTGACTTTTGAAAAACATTTTGCAACAACGGACAATACAGGATCTACACTGTCTCTTTTTTTGTCAAGCACCATCTTTTATCTCCAACATTTTAGAAATCTTTTAGAATCTCTTCAGACCAATCAATCTTTCCTATATTATACTTTTTTGTAGGTTCAAAGTTACTCTTGATGATTTCAATGATTGATTCTGCGACAGATTCTATTGTTTTGTTGCTTGTATCAATTTCAAAAATACTTTTTTCAGGATAGCGTTCAGCAGTTTCGCAAAGAATAACATCAAGGATTTCTGCTTCAACATTCTCCTTTATCTTTTCCTTGTTCCATCCTTTTTTTTCAAGGCGTTTTTTTAGCTTTTTTGGATGACATCTGAGAAGTACAATTTTCTCTGCAACATTTAAAAAATGTGCTGCATGTCCCTGGATAAAAACAAGATCTTCTGCTGCATACTTATTACGAATGTATTCATTTAATCTATAAATATCGAGTATCTTTGAGTTTCTTTTTTTGTCAATACCTTCAATAAAACCTTTTTTTATTGCAATCTCATTGAGGCTAACAACTTCATATCCTTCTTTTTGTAAAAGAGCTGAAACAGAAGTTTTCCCAGTTCCTGGCGTGCCAGAGAGCGCAACAATCATTCTATATCAACTTATGATAGTCATATCCTCTGAATCCTTCTTTGAAACAGTAGTGAAGTCCTTGAAAATCTTTTCTGAATTCTTTGACATCAGCTTTTATTTTCTTTGTATCTTCACCTTTGAGGAGTGCTCTTTGGTAAAATACGGCGACTTCATCCATTTCTTTTTCTTTCATACCAATTCT
>JAUWWG010000032.1 GCA_030616985.1 Thermoplasmatota archaeon | reverse complement strand
TGCCACCAGATGTATACTCAGATGGGGCATGGGGCCACTATTGGGATGCAAATTTAATTCTCCAAACTGCACCATCTTACAAGCCAGAAATGGCTACAGGTACAAATCGGGTATATGGGGTGACAGAGCATTATAATGAAACAGCTCAAAAGAGTCAAATTGTGTATAAAGCAACTATCACAGATGCAGATACACTTCTTGGTACACATGGTGGAGGACCTATGGACATGGATAAATATGCCGATATTGAAGCATGGCCATGGCAACAATACTTATTAGAAGGCACTGATCCAGATATCTCTGCAAATGGAAGCTATGTATGTGTTGTCTGCTCTTATAAAAATATAGTTGGAGATTGGGATATAATCTGCGCCTACAGCAAAGATGATGGAGATAACTGGAATTATTCTTTTGTTGCAAATGAGTCGAACATAGATGAGAAATATCCAGCTGTTTATGCTACTGAAACTGATGTATATTGTTGTTATGTTAAATCTGGAAATCTTTATCTTGCGGCATCTAAAGATAAAGGTAATACCTGGAGTGAACCTGTTAAAATAAATGATGTTGATGGGTATGTTGTTGAAGAACCAGGAACTGTGGATTTATTAGATGCTGGTGTGGTTTGGACTGATTCTAGAAATGGAAATAAAGACATTTACTTCGATATATTAAACCATCCACCGAAGAAACCATCAAGACCATCAGGTAAAACAAATGGTAAAACAGGTAAGGAATATATTTATACAACTTCAACTGTCGATCCAGATAAAGATAATGTTTTCTATTTATTTGATTGGGGAAATGGAATGACAAGTTTTATACTTGGACCATATAACTCTGGAGAAGAATGCAGTGCATCAGGTATATGGTTTGAAAAAGGAAATTATGAAATTAAGGTGAAAGCAATAGATATTCATGGTGCAGAGAGTGAATGGTCAGATCCATTAGCAATCAGCATGCCTAAGAACAAAGCAATCAACCCATTCTTACGTTTCCTAGAAAATCATCCATACATGTTCCCACTGTTGAGACAACTGCTGGGGCTGTAGTCCACGAAAAACCACGATTGTTTAATGTTCCGTTTCGACAAGACATATCACTGGTATGATAAATTCAATTTTGATGAAACCCTCTTCTTTTTTGGGAGATAGTAATGTAGAAATAAAATCAGTATAATCATATTGTTGCCAATGTTGTAATTTGAAAAAGGAAAGAGGGGAGATATAAAACTATGAATAGTTTTTCCTCCTCCCGTCTGTTGCCGTAAATAATATGTTTTGTGTGTATATAAATTCTCCCACCAAAATGTTACAAATGTTACAATTAAATCTTTCAAATTGTGTAACAAATGTTGTATTAATTTTACTCGCAACATTTATATTATATAATGCCATTACAATAATAATTAAAGGGGGGTATATGTTTAATAAATCCATAGCTGGAGGGATTATTCTATTTCTTCTTATTTCTAGTTTTAATACTGTTATTTCTAGCTATGAAACTACCTCTAATAGTAGCATACAAGAAATGATAGATAATGCAAACCATGGAGATACTATTTATGTTAGTGCAGGAACATATTATGAGCATCTTGTTGTGGATAAACCATTAACTATCATTGGTGATGGAGCAGAATCTACTATTGTTGATGGCATGGGATTGGATGAACATGTGTTTACTATTGTCTCTGATAATGTTGATATATCTGGTTTTACAATAATGAACTGTAGCATTGGATTTTCAGGTATAAGGGTTTATAATGATTCTTGTAACATCCATAATAACATCTTCAAGATGTGTGGTGGTGGTGTTGAACTCTGGGATGTAAAAGATGTTAATATTCATAATAATACAATCGAAGAGAACACCTGGGGAATCTATATTCATGGCTCAATGAATTGTAGTATAAATGACAATATTATTAGAGAGAATATTTATGGGATGGAATTGGGATATTCAACTGCTGAAATTAAGAATAATATTATTAAGAACAATGACCTTTATGGGATGTTTCAAATTTGGTGTAACCAAGTAACAATAATATCTAATACTTATTCTTATAATGATCTTGCAATTCAAACATATAATTCCAATGGTAATATTATCAGAGACAATTATGTTAATCATAATCAAAGGGGGATTTCTCTTTTTAATTCATCTGATAATCAAATTAAAAATAATAACATTCGTAATAACGGTAGAGGTGTTTATCTCTGGCGTGAGTCAAATAATAACCAAATAATTTATAATGAACTTTATTTTAATTCAATTGGAATCCACATAGCAGAGTCTAATTATAACAATATTTCAAATAATAATATTTTAAACAGTGCTGATAAAGGTGTCGGTCTGATCTATTCGTCAGATAATACTATTTCAAAAAATAAAATAATAAGTGAATGTTTTGATGGAATAGAATTAGTATATTCACCATACAATTCAATTATTAAAAATAATATATCAAACCATTTGTTACATGGTATACATATCATATCATCACCATACACTACAATTAAAGATAATATTTTTAATCGAAATAGTTTTAGGATATATGGGGGGGAAATATATACATATTCAGAAGTTTTTCAAAATCTCTCAGTCAAACTAAAACATTGGAATACTCATACAATTGAAAATAATACTATTAGTGGTATGAAGATAATATATTATAAAAATGAAAATGATGTTGATATTCCAAATGATTTTGGAGAGGTTATTTTTGCTAATTGTTCTAATATCACAATAGAAAATTTTGATATTAAAAATGCCGATTGTGGTATTCAGATAGGTTTTTCAAAAGATATCCAGATAATTGATAATAATATTTCAAATAATAGTAGAACTGGGATATTTATTGCTTTTTCATCTAATGTTCTAATTCAAAATAATAACATAGCTGATTTATGGGGTGCTGGTATGGATCTATTTCATTTAAAAGGAGAAATTAATATTATTGGAAACAACATAATTAGAACAGGTGCGGCTATCTGGATGGTCGCCTCAAATAATACTTATATAGCAGAGAATATCATAAAGGGATCATCAAAACAGGATGATTGGGGATGTATTAATTTGTTTTATTCTTCTAATAATAGCATAATAAAGAATAACATTTCAGAAAATCAAGCTGTCAAATCTGGCATTATATTAGCATATGATTCAAATAATCAGATAATACAATCAAATAATATTAATAATATTAGTATTACTGGCATAGTATTACTTCAATCATCTAATAATATTATCATTAAAAATAATATAACAGGTAATGGTGGAAATGGTGTCTTCTTAAGTCAATCTTCAAGAAATACAATATCATATAATAATATATCACACAATAAATATCCAGGGATTGCATTAGGTTATTCAAGCAATAGAAACTCTATATCTCGAAACAAAATAGAATACAACTTAATAAATGGTATAATAATAAAGGATTCATCAAAATATAACATAATAAAAGAAAACAATATAATCAGTAACGATTACCCTGCATATTTTAGATATGCATATCCAAATTTCTGGCTTAGCAACTACTGGGATGACTGGGATAAAGCTTTGCCTAGGCCTATCTATGGTGAGATAAGATTAGAAAGACTTGATATGGTTGTTCCTTGGGTTCAGTTTGACTGGAAACCAGCAAGAGAGCCATATGACATACCATGAAGCCAAAGAATAAAGCAATCAATCTATTCTTGGAAAGACTAATCGAGCGGTTTCCAATATTGGAACAGATTAAAAAATAGAGTTGGCACAATAAAACACGATCCTCCCCAATCGGGAGGTTCTACTTTTTTTATCTGTTTTGAGTGTTAGTTTTATATACTCTTACTTTAATGGTATAACTGTAGAGGTGTTTAAAACTCTAAGTATTGTCAACAAGTATTAAAATAGTGTTTATTTAATCCAGGTGGACTATCATGACACAAATTTCTGAGGCAAAGAAAGGACAAATCACAAAGGAAATTAAATACGTTTCTAAAACTGAAAAAATAGATGTGAACATAATCAGAAAACGAGTTGCTTCTGGCAAGATAGTAATTCCATATAATCCAATTCATTCACCTAATGCACTTGGTATAGGCAAAGGTTTACGAGTTAAAGTTAACGCCAATATTGGAACATCAAGAGAATATTGCAAACCTCGCGAAGAAGTTGAGAAAGCAAGAGTATCCGTAGAAGCTGGTGCACATGCCGTCATGGATTTATCCACAGGTGGAAATCTCGATGAAATTCGTACATCCCTTCTTAAAGCAGTGGATGTACCATTTGGAACGGTCCCAATTTATCAGACAGGGATAGAAGCGATCAATAAACATGGTGCCATCATCGATATGACTGAGGATGACATGTTCAACATGTTCGAACATCAGGCCAAGCAGGGAATCGATTTCGCCGTTACTCATGTTGGAGTTACTAAAGAGAGCGTGGAAAGACTTCGAAAGCAGAAACGCCTGATCCCTATGGTTTCCAGAGGTGGAGCATTTCACATGGCATGGATACTGCACAATGAACAGGAAAATCCGTTGTATCAAAATTTTGATTATTTACTAGAAATAGCAAAAAAATATGATGTAACTCTTAGCCTTGGGGATGGAATGAGATCCGGATCTTTGTATGATTCAAACGACCGGGCAAAGTTTCAGGAACTGCTGATAATAGGTGAACTTGTAGAGAGGGCAAGAAAGGAAGGAGTTCAAACTATGGTTGAGGGACCGGGACATATGCCCTTAAACGATATACCATCAAACATACAGGTTATGAAAACGGTAACAAAAGAGGCCCCATATTTTGTACTTGGACCTCTAGTTACTGATATTGCACCAGGTTATGATCATTTTGTTGGTGGCATAGGTGGAGCAATAGCAGGTCTTGCTGGAGCTGATTTCCTCTGTTATTTAACACCTGCAGAGCACCTATCCCTCCCAGACAAAGAGGATGTTAGAGAAGGGGTTATTGCAACAAGAATTGCCGCACATGCCGCAGATCTTGCACGTGGCATAGATAGAGATGTTGATTTCGATTTCAGCAAAGCACGAGAAAAACTAGAATGGAATAAAATGTTTGATCTTTGCATAGATCCAAAAAGGGCAAAGGAATACAGGGGCAAACGGCTACCCATGGAAGACGAAAATGCGTGTTCCATGTGTGGAAATCTATGCGCTATTGAATTAGTGAAAAAATATCTGACGAATAGTAATAAATAAAAACCCTGCCTCATCGGTCTTAACTTTTTTAAGGATTTTTAGAAACAGCGGTTTCTCCAAATCTATTTTTATCGGGGGAAAATAAGGAAAGATTTAAATCATAAGATATGCATTCCCGATCAGGAGGTAAATCCTATGGTATATGAATATGAAGGATGGACATTATATACGAGAGATGTGGAACTTAAAGGTGGAAGGAATCAGACAATTTATTTCTTTAGCAAGAGAACACCAAAGAGCGGCAAGCCTTGCGACAAGCCAGACAAATACAAAGTTGGTGTAAATAAGAGAACTGGTCTCCCATATCTACAAAAGAAATAAGACAGTTTCCCTATCTCTTTTCTTTCTTTTTTTATCATTTTTTAGGAACATGCTGGAAGTTTTTAATCGTATCCGCCAATTTTTAAACTTGGATCCCCGAATAATCCCCACTGTTGTACCATTTTTACATCCATTTTAGCTTCATCGCCAAGGAATCTATGCAAGTAACCAGCCATCGTATCTCCATGGTTCTCTCCAAGAATATCACGATGTTCTTTTCCATAAAACTCAAGGAAACGCAGTTCCAGCCAACCATCCAGTACTTCCAAATAATCGGCTATTGAGTTGTTGTCCGAATCATCCTCCCCATGTGTCCCAAGTCCAGTATTTGCAATGGTTGCAATTGCCCCTCCGCCCTTCTTGCTGGTTAACCACCAGGCCCAACAATTTGGAACCCATTCATTATGCCAGAACTTTCCAATATTTCCAGGTTTCATACTGAAATAACCAAGACCGTCCTCTCTAATTCCCTTTATAATATTCATTATGGTGACGTCGAACTGACCGTTGTGGCAGCCGCCAACAATCGCAATAGGAAGTTTTTCCCGGTTTCTAAGTAAAACCATATCAAGTACATTATATCCCGTGCACCATTCTGTACCATCTGGGGGGAAATGAGTATTCCACGTCATAGCACTCCCATGGCCACAGAAATAGGCAAATCCACAACCAGGATTCATTGCCTTGTTGACTGTCTTTCTACTGATGTCTTGCTCTGATGCATATAATCTCACGGGTGTAAAATCAGGCATAAGTTCTATTGCCGCCTCGGAGATAAGTTCCCCTTCATTAAAATGAGCATCATCGACATAAGAATCTCCAGCCACAAGAACCAGATTTTTAAACCACTCATTATCACATTTATCTTTCTCATAATCTATTATTTTGTTTACCATAACTTTAACTTCTGAAGGTGTTCTACATGGAAGACGACCGAGATAAACATCAGGATAACTATCCATCTCTTCTTTGTATGTTTCACTCCATTCAGCAAAGAAATTATCATCATTGGAGTCCCAACTCGAAAACTTACCTTCACCATCATATATGTCAGCATAGTAAAGATCACTGATGAAAGATTGTTCAGGATATTCCTGTTCAGCTAGTGGGACTACATGGCTATATCTTACAGGTAAATCCCATGTACTGGTTTGGCCTTTTATTCCACCGACCAACAGTACATATTTGATTCCCCAGCTCTCAATTGCATCTTTAATGAAATATTTGATTTTCTCTGGTTCATCTCTTCCCCAGAACTCCTCATCATATACCTTTGCTAATGTGACAAGCGTGGTTGACATGCCATGATTATTCTTGTGATCAACAAGAGGCTCTAGATGTTTAGTGAACCTTGACGGAGCTATTATCAACAAATCATAAATGTTGTCTTCGCCTAAAAGAGGCGCTTCGGGGTCTATATAACTAATATTTATCGTGATATGTTGGATAAACTGTATTTGATCATCAAGTGGGATATACACAACTGGGTAAACTCGAAGTACAAAGAATGTCTTGTGAGTGCCATATGACAAACCTCCGCCAGTATGATAAAATATCCAGTCAGATGGATATTGATCAGGGCTTTCATACACACCCGTGTCCATAGTGATCTTTGGTTGATAGGAGTTCATATTATCGATTACAGGCATCGAACCAAAGGCAATTTTTCCGGTCAGATTATAAATTATTGGTGTGGAATGTTCGTATTCCACATCGAGTATCTTTGTACCAAATGGCAATTCAAAAATGGAAAGATTAACAGGCAATACTGGCTTACCAGGATCCATTCTATTGAGATCTGCCTCATTTAAACGTATAATCACATAGTCACCATAAGGAACTATTTCTGGGTAAGAGAAGTCAAGATCTATCTCAATATACTTGATGTCAGATTTGGATGTTAAACATACTTTCTCCCCAGGCGCAAATTCAGTAGAGTTGTTTTTTACATGTGAACCAAAAGCAGGTATGCAACCAGAAATAATAAAAAGCATCACTAGCAAAATTGCTAGACATTTACTACGGGCGTTATTTATCATTTTCTTCCCCCATTTTTATTTATTCCTATAGTTAATAATATAATATCGCAATTTAAAAGCTTTCTTGTGCCCTTGCTTGATTTTATATAATAAATGTTCTTTACCGGACATCATGTCTGAAGTTAATCCTGATAATATCACAAATGTCATTGTATCTGGAAAAAGTGGAGCAGGTAAACAACCTAGAATAGATGTGTTGGTAGAAGAATTCGGTTTGGAGCACCTTTCTACAGGAGATATTTTCCGTGGTTATTTGGGAAAGTTCAACGAATATGGATATGATGGAGATCTCGAAATATTTTGGAATGATGATGGGCAGCGATTCATACCAGATGATAAAATTGCACATGGGCTTGGAACAGATAGTGAAGACGTAACTCTAGGAATGAAAGCCAAGTATTTTGTGGATAAAGGTCTCTTTGTACCTGACTACATAACAAACGCACTTTTTGAATCATATTTTGCAAAAAAGAATCATCGTAATCAGGTATTGGATGGTTATCCAAGAACGCCAGAACAATCCAAATTTCTATTAGAGTTATTGGAAAAGCATGATTCTAAAATAGATTTTATTGTGTTGGTAGATAACTCTGATGAAAGGATAATAAAAAGGACGATTAAAAGACGAATATGCCCGGAGTGTGGTAAGGTCTACCATCTTGAATACAAACCGCCAAAGGATGGACGTTGTGAATGCGGTGCAAAGGTCATTCAACGTTCTGATGATACTGAAGAAAAAATTCGCTCCAGACTAAATGAATTCAAAGAGAAGGCGCTTCCGGCTATCAACTATCTAAAAGATAATGGAATCCCTATTGTTACAGTTCCAGGGCATCTAGAAAAATTTACACCTGAAAACATCCGCAATAGCATTATGAACGAAGTGAAAACTCTCTATTAGTACAGATTATTTGATTGAAGGATATCCCAATCACAATCCAAAGAATGGGGAAAATGATTGACATGGAATATTATGAAGAATTTAAAATGAATAGAGAATCAAAAGTGCCTCCATTTTTACATATCTGAGTTATCATGTATTCCGTATGCATTTTCAATTAGTTCTGTTAATCTCTCAACAAATCGTGCTAGAGGTCCACCGTCAACAATATCATGATCAGCGGTAATTGTTAAATGAAGATATTCACGGATTGCAATTTCATCGTTTATGACTCCAGGTTTTTTTGTTATTCCACCAACTACAACAAGAATAGATGTTGAAGCACCCATGGGTATGGCGCCACCCGTGAATTTTCCTTTCATGCCAATTGCTGTAACACCAATTGTTCCAAAATGTTTCTTTTTTATCAAACCATTTCGTCTAAACAACACTAGAAACAGTTTTTTTAGAAATAAAGGAGATTTTAATACAAATTTTTCAAAATTAGTAAGATTTTTACCAAGAACAGATGTTGACTCATCCACTTCTTCTTTTTGTACATCTCGGAGTTCTTTCGTAATTTCACTGACTGTCTTTTCATTCGCTTTTCTTAACACATAGCCTAGTAGCCTAGGTTCGCCATTAACTATTTTTTCAACTGGAATGCCTATATCTACATCGTCGAAAACAACAATTTTTCGCCTGCCAAGTCTATAAGCATTCAAATCCTTATGTTCACATAGTGTTTGAGCAACGCATTTACAAATCCAACCTGTAACAGAATATTTTTCCCCCGTTTTTTCAAAAAGCTTACGAATCTTTTTACGAGCATCAGTAACATCTACTTCAACAAATATATGAACGCTATGTTTACGCCATCCTTCCCCTATGACTAATGCAATATTCTGACGATGCTTTGTAAACGGTTTTATACGGTAATTGCCAATTCGGTCCATGATTTTACTAAAAACCAAATTCAACAGGTTTATTTAAGAATTGTTATCTTAATCTGCTGGCTCTGGATTTAGTAAGATTGTTGAAAATTCAGCATAAAAACATGACTCCAGTGATTAGAGTCTTTTTAGATCATGTCGATAGTTTTGTTCTAGCAGAGAATGTTATTAAGAATATACTTGTTTCAACCTTGAGATGAACATTGGAAAATTTACAGAACAACAAGTTCTTGATTTAGCCAAGAAGGCTTACGAATCAGGAAACGCCAAATTTGATATCACCCCTAAGAAGTGTGCACTGTTGGTTATTGATATGCAAGATGAATTTGTTAAACCTCACTGGACACCTTACTGGGTTCCAGAGGCAACAAGGCAAGTTCCGCGTATAAAGAGTTTGATAGAACACTGCCGAGAAAAAAAGATACCCGTTATCTTTACAGTTTATTCAAAGACTCACAACTACCTTGATCGTCCTAAAACTCTTCCTCTAATGCCAATCCGTATTCTAGGCATGGAAATAGATCAATCTTCATTCTTTGTAAAAGGACAAGTTTGGCATGAACTCGCACCAAAGGAGGATGAGATAATAATTCATAAACCCTCTTATGGAGCGTTTTATGATACACCCTTAGAGACTATTCTTAAGACCCTAGAAAAAGACACTGTGATTATTTGTGGAACTTTAACAAACTATTGTTGTGGAACAACAGCACGGCAGGCTTATGAAAGAAGCTTCAAGGTTATATTTGGAAGTGATGTAACGTCAGCTCATTTCAAAGATCTGCATGAAGCTGAATTGAAAGTTTTACGGAGAGGTTTTGCAAAGGTTTTATCCTCTGGTGAAATCATTAAACGATTGTAAAGTTAAAAAATAATGAGTTTTACAAAATCGTGGAAAATATCGTCAAATAAAAACTAATAAAGAATTATTAAACTATATTGTGGAGTTGATAAAGCAATGGCAAGCATCTTTCCAAAACCAATATTGAATTTACCGGAAGCAGACATCCCTTTAGAAGGAGTAAAAGGTTATTTATCTCAAGGAGAGAATGATCAAGTTATTTTTATGGAATTTGAAAAGGATGTAGAATTACCAGAACATTCACATGAAAGCCAGTGGGAAATCGTAATAGAAGGAAAGGTTGACTTAGTGATCGAAGGAGTAAAACAGACCTATAGAAAGGGAGATAGATTTTTTATTCCAAAAGAAAAAAAACACTCAGCAAAAGTTTATGCAGGCTATGCATCAATTGTGTTTTTTAATCAAAAAAGAAGATACATAAAAAAGTAGTAAACAATCTGCTTTTTATCATATCTATGATTGGAGTCTATAGTCGTTAAATATCGTGAGTCATGCATAGCAGAATTTCAAACCTAATCAATTATCTGGAGTGAATCTCCAATAGAATAATTAGAGGCCAAGACATCAATCATCTTATAATGATTAGAGTTTGTATATGATATCATAGCCATGCATAATGGGTCTTATTACCGAAATGGAATCAGTGAAAACCCGTTATTTTTACTCATATGCACAAGCTCTAGGAAATAGTTGTGAATGAAAAGTTTAAGATTTCAAAAAACAAAATAAAATGAAAAAATATAAACTTGAAAACTAAGAAAATTAAATCACAGGCAGAATTATCCCAAAAACACTTAAACACTCAAACACTCAAACACTCAAATTAAGGAGACTTCAGAATGGAATCCATATTATTTGAAAAAAAAGGACCCGTTGGGTGGTTAACGTTAAATCGCCCCGAACAACGCAATGCACTTTCTCTGGAATTGATGGATGAAATGCAGAAACAGTTGAACCTTGTTGTAAAAGATCGAGATATCCATGTTGTCGTGATCAGGGGAAATGGCCCTGCATTCTGTGCTGGGCACAACATAAATGAGTTGGTCGGAGAAAATTACGATATTCACCATTTCCGCAAAGTATTTTCAGTATGTTCTGATATGATGCAAACCATTCATCAACTGCCTCAACCCGTCATTGCTCAGGTTCATGGCATTGCCACAGCAGCAGGATGCCAACTGGTTGCCGCATGTGATCTTGCTATTGCAGAAAGTGACACCAGATTCGCCACTCCAGGTGTAAAGATCGGTCTTTTCTGCTCTACTCCAATGGTCCCCCTTTGCCGGGTTGTCGGAAGAAGAAGATCGCTGGAGATGCTTCTAACGGGTCGATTTATTTCGGCACAGGAAGCGGAAAAATTTGGGCTTGTAAACAGAGTCGTTGATCCAGATAAGCTTGTCGAAGAAACCGAAAACTGGGCCATGGAAATAGCTCAGTACAGCCGGTTTACACTTGAATTTGGAAAGAAAACTTTCTATAACCAGATCGATCAGAATGAATCATCAGCATATAACTATGCAAAAGAGGCAATTGCCATAAACTGCCTTGCCGAAGATGCCAAAGAAGGCATGAAAGCTGTTTTGGAGAAGCGTAAACCTGAGTGGAGGAACCGTTAGGAATATGGTTAGCAGCAACTGATGTCATCATCAGTGTAAAAACCATATTGTTTTTATGTGACAGCCGTACCTAGCAGGTTATTGATCTGATTTATCCAATAATTAGAGATTAATTCGACTCTTACAGGAGAAAATGATTAGCTATAATCATGTTTTATGATTTGAGTTTTTTTATTTTGGTTTTTTCCGAACGTTTTACTATAATTTATATATTAATTGGCTACATATCTGCTATTGGTTAAACTTATGAAAACAAAGAAAATGATTGCACTAACTACTGTTTGCATTGTGACATTAATTGTGATTTTTGCGGGTTTAATATATTCAGGATTCTTTTCCCCGCCAGGTAATGTACAGGCTAGAGCTGTTGACACATTTGCTACTGCTGAGAGTGTTGATTATTTGTCTTATGCTATGAATGGTTTTAGCTTTGGAATGTATAATGAATTAGGTATGGATTCTGATGAGAATGTTTTCTTTTCTCCTTATAGTATTTTTGTCGCTCTTGCTATGACATATGAGGGTGCTCGTGGTGATACAGCTGCGCAAATGAAAAGTGTACTTGATTTTGAGCAGAATGATGAAGTTTATTTGTGTTCTTTTGGACGAATTTATAATTTGCTAAATATTGATGCAGAGTATACGCTTAATACTGCTAATGCTCTTTGGACAAAGAAGGATTATCCATTTTTAGAGGAGTATCTGAGTTTTATTGATAATTATTATATGGGTAAGGCAACAGATGTTGATTTTACAAATCCTAGTGAGGCTGCAGAAATTATTAACAGCTGGGTTGAGGAAAACACTGGTGGTAAAATTGAGGATATGCTTTCATCTGGCGATATTAGTCCAGATACAGTTTTGATTCTTTCTAATGCTATTTATTTCAAGGGTTTATGGTTGACTCAGTTTGATGTAGAAGATACTCTTGATAGGAATTTCGAAATAACACAAGGAGACATATTACAGGTTCCTACGATGGTTTTGACAGATTCTGAGGAATCGTTTAATTATAGTGAAACTGATGATTTGCAAATCCTTGAGTTGCCCTATAAAGGTGATGCCGTTTCAATGATTATTATTCTTCCAAAGGAAAACAATATTTCAAGTGTTGAACAAATGCTTAGTAATGAGAATCTGTCAACATGGATGGATTCAATGTATCCAACTGATGTTGATATTTATCTTCCAAAGTTTACTTTTGAAACTGAGTATAATTTGAAAGAGATGCTTATTGCTATGGGTATGGATATTGCTTTTAGTTTTAATGCAGATTTTTCTGGTATGAACGGCCATGGTGGTCTTTTTATTGAAAAAGTTCTTCACAAGGCATTTATTGAGGTAAACGAAGAAGGAACAGAAGCAGCTGCTGCTACAACTGTTCATATGTTAGAAAGCGCAATACCTGACTCACCGAAGGTTTTTGATGCCGATCATCCCTTTCTATATCTAATTCAACATAAGGAAACTGGAACGATTCTCTTTATGGGAAAAGTCGTTAATCCTCAATGAAATAATTAGAGACCAAGAGTCGCATCATATTTTATGATTGGAGTTTGTTGGATTTCAATGTCATACCTAGCAGGTTTTATTCTGTTCCAATATAGATTTCTCTAAAACTTTTTTCATCTCGTTTTTGAGCATTTTCAATAGTGTAAAGCATAACATCTCTATTCTCAGGTAATTTACCATTAACACTTATGTAATTTGTGTAATGATCGCTATATACTTGGCTTGTTACATTTAGTTTTTTTATTAAATTGTAGGTTTCTTTTAACACTTCATGTGGCGATAGAATCTGAAAAGTTCCAGATTGAATTTCTTCTAAGATTGGTGTATTCATTTTTGGTAAAAATGTTCGTATTCGAATAAAATCGGGATCTATGACATTTATGACTTTTACTGTTTCTTGGATGTGTTCTCTTGTTCGTTTTTTTCCACCTAATCCTAATACTACATATTCACTTAGTTCAATACCTGCTTTTTTAACAAGTTGCCCGGCTTTTATTTGAATCTCTGAGGTTGATCCTTTTTTTACATGTTTTAGAACTATATCATCTCCAGATTCAAGCCCAACATGTATTCTTGATAGCCCTGCTTCAGCTATTCTTTTAAGATCATCAAGTTCTTTTTTTACTATGTATTGTGCTGAGCCATAGATTGTAATTCTTTTTAGATTTGGAAAAAGTTTTCTAGTATATTTTAGGATTTCAACAAAATCCTCTGTCTTTATGATAATAGTGTTTCCAGATGGGAAAAATACAGTTTCAATAGATGATCCATATTTCTGTTTTGCCCATAACAAATCCTCTTTTATTTCATTAACTGATCTTATTTTGAATTTTGGTCCTTTTTTATAAACCATACAAAAAGTACATTTATTCCATGGACATCCGATTGTTGCCTGTACTAATAGGCTATTTGCTTCGCTTGGTGGACGGTAAATAGGGCCAGTATAACGTAAACCACTAGTCATTGTTTCCAATTAGTAGAAATGCTGTTTATGATATATCAATGTCATACCTAACAGGTTTTAAAAAATAAAAAAAGAGATTTATGTAAAAAAGTAAAAACTATAGGGTTTTCTAACTATTTTTACTAAAATCTTTTTGGTTTGTGTTTTTGATAACAGTCCCTACAATAAACTGGTCTTGTGCCATCTGGTTTAAAAGGAACTTCTGTTTCTTTTCCACATTCTGCACAAGTAACTTTGTGCATTTCTCTTGGTGGACCTCTATTTTCTCCATACATTTTTTATTTCCTTCTTTTGAAACTCTTTTTTTAATGAGCTTCCTGTTGAGGCCAATGTGTGTTTTGGTATATAATTGTATGTATACTTTTCAAATCTAAAGTTATAATCTTAGGTTTAATTCATGTAACAACAGTTATATGCAAATGAGCAATAGGAAAACATAACCTGCAAATGAGTGGATGCGCTATAATAATTATTGTGTTTCTTTTTTTGTTGGTGGTGAATAATAGAAGGGTAAAATATGACGGTTATTAAAGAAGGAGTTAAATTTAATATATTATTTGAAGCAAAATTAGAAACTGGGGAAATTGTTTTAAAAACTGAAGAAGAACAGCCTCTTGAAGTAGCCGTTGGTGATGGGAATATTCCAAAATCAGTAGAAGATAGTTTAATAGATATGAAAAAAGGGGGAACTAAGACTATCGCGCTTGAGCCCGCTGAAGCATTTGGTTCAAAAAGAGATGATCTCATAATTGATTTGTCTAAAGAAGGATTTGACCCTCAAGTTGAATTGGAAG
The DNA here is from genome assembly GCA_030616985.1 of Thermoplasmatota archaeon. GTDB lineage: Archaea > Thermoplasmatota > E2 > DHVEG-1 > DHVEG-1 > JAUWWG01. The sequence goes on along the minus strand of JAUWWG010000032.1, from coordinate 5,703 downwards.
TTGGCTCAAGAATTTCAATGAATTCACCCGAAGGAAAAAGATTTATGGGAACTGTATTGGAAGTTAAAGAAGAAAAAATCTCTGTGGATTTTAACCATCCATTGACAGGTAAAAGTTTAATATTTACAGTTACTGTTGTTTCTATAGCATAATTATCATACCAAGCAGGTTTTTAACCAAAATAATAAAATCAATTAAAACATAACCATAAGAGATGAGAATGAAAAAACAAATCTTGATCCTTGTAATTTTTGTTATGCTCATATGTACCGGATTAAGCGGATGTCTTCAAGACCAAACATCCAAATCTGATACCAAAACAGTTCCTAAAGAAGAAAGATGGGGGATATATAATTTAAATCTAGATACTGAAGATATCAATTTGATTTATAGCTCTGAAAATGAAATCGAAGGAATAAAGATTGATAGTATAAACGAAAACTTTGCCTTTTGTCAAAAAATTGGAGGAGAGGACAATGAGCATCGTGAGGTATGTACATTAAAGATTGATGGAAGTAATTATAATAGGCTTACAAACAATACTTTATGGGATCTCTATCCAACCTGGTCACCTGATAGCACTCAGATGGCTTTTCTTAGCTTTCCTGAAGACAATCTAGATATATACACGATGGATGCTGACGGGAGTAACATAAAAAAGCTCTTTGATTCTGGTTTTCATGATGCAGATATCCACTGGGAAACAGACAAAATCGTCTTTACTTCAAATAGCAGTATATGGATGATGAACGAAGATGGAACAGAACCTATACAAATCACTCATCCTCCTAAACAGGGACAATGGGGAAATGCTAATCTGCCTTTTGGAGATTATGATCCGCGTTTAAGTCCAGATGGGCAACAAATTATTTTCAGCCGTTTGGAAAACGATAGCAGCGTCCATGGTAATTACAACTTTTTAATCATTAATATAGACGGCACTGGAGAAACTCGTCTGACAAACACGGGATACAGCCAAGGTCGTACGAGTTGGTCCTATTCTGGAGATAAAATAGTGTTTATTGTAGCAGCTATTGACGATCTGGGAAAATATGACATCTATATTATGAATTCTGACGGAACAAATAACCGTGATATTACACCAGATTACTTCCCAAATGATTTTCTTTGCCATTCAGCAGTTTTTTCAAATGATGATTCAGTAATATATTTTATTGGAGAATGGTGGGAATAATAGTGATTTTTTGGAAAAAATAGCTAGCAACGAAAAGTTTATTGGTTATGTCGACAAATGGTGAAATAAAAAATTAATCAGATTGAATTATTTGATTTGCGCTGTATAGACCTGTTATATATGATTCTTCCAAACCTGCTATGTTGTAATCACCAATAAGATACATGTTGTTTCCTCTATTGCTTTCAATAAGGTTATGTCCGTTAATTGTTCCAGCAGGCCTCCATTGTTTACTTGCGATAATATAAGGATTTTCAAAATAGTCTTTCAAATCAGGCACCTCATTTTTATAATAAAAAAGATAAGTGCCGTCTTTTAGATCAGCAACTGCCTGTACATTTCCTGGTGGTGAAAATAACTGATAGTTTTTCCATGAAATTTCTTTTTTTGCAATGCCTTTTACATGAATCATATTTGTATTTACCGGGCTGTTTACCTTTTTAACACCTGCAAAATCTTTAGACCAAGAAATCTCTGTTGCCAAAACAATATTTTTTGAATATAAAATAGCATCAGCGGTTTTAATCTTATACTTATCATCCTTAAATTTTATATCTGTTACACTTCCAATTTTTATTTTATCTTGAAATGGTTTTATCATTTTTTCTTTTTCAAATGTAAATGTATAAATTGGCGTTACAAGAGGTATAAGAAATTGTAAAAAACTAAAAGCATTCATTTCAGAAACCTCAGAAAAAGTTGTAGAATACAAGACTTTAGAAAGATACATATCTGTCCCTGAATCAATTTTATGCCCCTTGATAAAATCTGATGCTTTTTGCATATATAAATCATATAAAAAAGAATTATTTTCAATAGCTTTTTTCTGAGAAACAGTCTCTGAATTTTTCCTTAACAAGCGCAATTTTTTTCTAAATTTGTATAGTAATTTATATGCCTTTATAAATTGAGATAGATACCTTACAAGTTTCGGTTCAAAAAGAACATATGTATTTTTATTTTCATGAAAACAAAAATCTCTCAACCGTATTCTTGATTTCAGAGTAACATATTTTAAAACATTATCATAATCAGAGCAGACAAAAAAAGCACCATAATTAGCATTTCCATCCTCTGAAGTAAGAATACGTCCGCCTATATCTTTACTTATAATTAAAAAATCTTGATCGTACTTGTTAAGTTGTCTGGCGCAAGCAAGCCCTGATATCCCTGCGCCAATAATTATTGTATCATATGTTCTATCTGGCATTTTTTATAGTAATACCGTTCATAAGTTAAATTTTTAATCTATTATTTACAAGAAAAATTATCATACCTAGCAGGTTTTTTTTAATTTGATGTGAAACTTCCTTGTATCCATCCTCTTAGACAAGTACCTCTAGCGCTCCATTGGCCTGAAAATTCTTGATTATCTGTATCAAAACTGCATCTACCAATAATATTTACAATGTTACCTCTTATTGGAACTTGTAAAACAAAATATGAACCTCTGAAAAAACCTTGGAATCTTACCTGATTATCTCCATTGCTTGCAATACCATTAACTGTAATAAATCGCCATCTTGTTCTATAGTTTCCATCAAGATTTATAATTGGTTCATCGTTTCCATTAATTCCAATTTCTGCTTCAAAATTTCCCCGATTAAAACTAAAGAGTTTTTTACCTTTAGGCATAGAGATTTCAAAAGTTGCCCATCCGCTTTCCTCATCGTTAATATCTTTTGCTTTCGCTCTAATAAAAAATGTTCCTGTTTCAGACCAAGAATGAGTTTTTGTAACTTCTTCTCCAGATTTATATGGTCCAATCCATTCCTCGATACTTCCATCTCCCCATTCGATATAATAGTATACATCATTAGCAGTTGGATCAACTGAAGAAAAAGTATAATCATAATCTGTATTAGCGACGCCGCTTGAAGGTCCGTTAATTTCGGGATTAGATGGAAATCCACCAGAAATTCCTTCTCTTCTAAGAGAGGGATCGCCATATAGGTTGAAGCAGTAATTGTTGTTATATTCTGCCCAAGAGCTCCACCCATAATTAGAAGTACAAAAATACATTGCCTTGTAAAACGCATCACCTACTGTTTCTTTTTCAACTATCATAAAACGATTAAACTCATAACACTGTGACTCTGCACCACCTAGATTATTAGGCCAATCGCTTGTTCCCCATGGACTTCTTGTTGAAGCAACTACTCCAACAGATGCGCCATAAGAAGGTTTCGTTAAAAGATCTATACCAATATTACCATCCTGATTAGACTCAGGATAATTAATAACACAGGATATTCCAAAAACTATTGCTGGATGATCATCATCAAGATTAGAAAATGAGCTAATGAACGACCGCCAATCAAATTCGTTATTCTCTGGAACGCCATCACCATCATCCCATGACCAAATTTTATTAGAAGCACCAGTTGACCACCCATGAGCCCCCCAGTTGACAACAGAGAACTGCCCATCACGCCAGTCACCTGCAAAAGCTTCCTCGGTTAAAGCAGGCCAGTTAAAAACTGATTTTTCAAGGCCATCTTGTTCACTATAATGATTAACATTCCAATCCTGCATAAGGTTTACTTCCATTTCATTCATACAAGTAGCACCATCATACGCATCTCTTCCATTGTTGTTCTCATTAGTAAAATACCAAAATGCTCCTCCATGAAGAGCAGAGTTTTTCCATGAACCTGTGTCTTGTTCAAATGCAACTGTTTTATCAAGTGCATAGGTAATTCTTGAAGATAAGCTAGTTGGAATTCTACCAATAGATACTTCAGCCTGAAAATCAGGTTCATCATCGCCATATTCACCATAATATCCATCACCATCCAAATCCCAGCTGTCCTCATCAGCACTGGTTAAATCAGCATAGTAATAATCAGTAGGAACATCTCCACCATTTCCTCCAACAGTTCCTGCTGTATTTTTATGATTTGATGGATCGGGATAGCAATATTTCATTGGAATTGTTTCATGATCTCCAACAATTAAAACATATTCAATTCCCCAAACTGGGTAATATTCTCTGAGAAAATTCCTGATTTTTGCTTGGAGATCATCTCCCTGTTGATTATTTATTTCAGAATCAGTAATACAAACAAGTTTTATATTAAAACCAAGTGATTCTTTCCATTGGATAAATGAAGAAGAAGTAATAGAGCTTTCAAGATCTTCTGTTGTTATAATAATATAATCAAAGCTATCTTTATTGCTTGATATGATTTCATATAAATCATTATCAAATGATTGCTTTTGTTCATATTCTACAAAACAAGTTTTTTCATCTGAATATGGATTTGGTAACTCAAAAATCATTATTTTATTATGTTCAGTTTCATTAGATCGTTTATTAGTTTTTAAAGCAATTCCACTAATACTAAAAATTACTAACATTCCGACTATTAAAAAAGATAGATATTTTTTCAAATTTTATACCCTCCATAAAATAAAACAAAAATCTGTTTATAAATGTTATCATATGTAAGATTTGCATTAGTGATGTTACAAAAATTAGCTAATTTTCTTCAATAAATTATACTTGCTAGGTATTGCTCCAATATGTCATTTTTCTAGAAAAATTATAAATACCATAAACAACATAATATTAAATGACTGACAGTCAGTCAATTGGAGGAATAAAATATCAGAATAACAAAAAATCCAGAAGAAAGAAGAAAAGAACTAATAGATATTGCAGAGCAATTATTCATAAAAAAAGGATATGAACAAACTGCAGTATCGGATATTGTCAACAAAGCAAAAGTTGCACAAGGAACATTTTATTATTACTTCAAAACAAAAGAGGAAATCTTAGATGAAATAATAGACAAATACATAAAAATCACCGTAGAAGGAATGGAAAAAATTGCAAAAAAAGAAAATCTTAATGCTTTGGAAAAACTCATAGAAATATTTCAATTTTCAGCATCCTTTAGAAAAAACCGATTTGGCTTATTACAATATCTACATGAAGAAAAAAACGCGCATCTGCATCTAAAATTTGAAAGAAAAATCCCCCCTCAAACAGTAGGGCCCACATCTCAAATAATTATTCAAGGAGTAAGTGAAGGTATATTTAACACAAAATACCCTGAAGATGCAGCAAGGGCAATTTATGGAATCTCAGCAATGGTACTTCAAGGAATATACAACAAAGATACAAAATCAGGGGATTTTAAAAATAAATGTTTGGCTACTTTTGACTTTATTGAACGAGTTCTTGGTGCAAAACGAGGTATTATATCCAAGATGTATAAAAACATAGGAGGTTAAAATATATGGGATTATATAAACAATTTATTGTAAAATCACCATATGATTAGATTTTGAAGTTATTATCATGTTTTATGATTGGAGTATTAAATCTTTTAATTGATAAATCCTAATTATTATAAAAATGGATATTTCTTTTTTAGTTCACTTTCAATTTGCTTCCTCATGTGAGGATTAATATAAACAGCCTGACCATGTTTTGAGGATTTTCGTACCAAAAAGCCTTTTCTCATTAGTTCTTTAGCATATCCTGCTATTTTATCTTGAAT
>JAUWWG010000043.1 GCA_030616985.1 Thermoplasmatota archaeon | reverse complement strand
TTTCTGCAACATTGGTTATACTTGATTTATTTCTTTCCTGCAATAAAACACCTCCTACGTTACTTGCTAACATATGTAATTCACTAGTTATATAATTTTTGCTCATGGGCCTATTCGTTCCGGGCACAATTAAAAGAAAATTATATGACATAGAACCATTATTCAGTCTTTCATGGCAATTGGATTCGCATTGTTGAGTATAAGCCCACTATATGAGAAGGAAGTATATGAGAGGCTTAGAGGAACACCCGAAATAACTGAGGTCCACCCCCTCTTCGGAGAATATGATATCTTGTTAAAAATCGAGACTAATGACATCGATTCGATAGGTGGCGTAGTTATAAACAAGATAAGATCTATCAAGGGCGTTATGGATACAAAAACACTAATCGGAACTAAGAGTTTATCTGGAGAAACATAAGCTCTTTTATTTTTTCTTCCTGGCTCAATATTCGTCCTACAATTAATATTAGTTTATGATTGGAACGGGGAGAAAGAAATCCGTAAAATTCTATATATTTTTATGTAGATAAATTTATGTACCAATCATTTGATTTTAAATTAGGGAATACCTCTTGAATAAAAAGCTAACCACATTATTGATAACGCTTGTGCTTTTGTTGACGATTATAAACATGACAGTCATGAGCAGACAATTAGAACCGGAAAATACAACACTACCGCTTAACAAAGGAACAATATATGTGGATGATGGCAACAAAGAAGGGCCATGGAATGGAACGATAGAACATCCGTATCGGCATATTCAGGATGGAGTTGTTGCAACATCAGATGGGGATATCATCTACGTTTTTAGCGGAGAATACTATGAAAATATTGTTGTTGATAAATCTATTACATTATTTGGTGAAAATAGAAAGGATACAATTATCGATGGCACGTATAGAGAATATGCTGTTCATGTTGTTGAAGACTGTGTCACAATAGAACAATTCACTATTAGAAACTCCGGCGGGTACATGAACAACGCAGGTATCAAATTAGATTCAGGGAACAACGTAATAAGAAAATGTACCATATACCGAACCAAAACCGGCGCGTATGTCAATGGAACAAATGATAACGAAATAAATAACTGTACATTTCATCCCAATGGCGAAGGAATCTATCTCAGATCATCCAATGGAAATAAAGTTACAGATTGCTATTTTAGCCATAACGCTTTGGGGCTAAACATAGGAGACACCAATGAAACTGAAATAACTGATTGCTATGCACAGACCAATGGCATAGGCTTCTTCTTCAACAACTCTTCAAACATTGAGGTGTCACAATGTGCTGCATACAATAACAATGATAACGAGGGGGGCTTGTTCCTAAATTATTGTCGGAATATCGATATTTTAAATTGTATAGTTAGTCACAATGGTTTCGGCATAAAAACTGCAGATTGTTCGAATGTTTACATCTCTCACTCCGATCTTTTTTGGAATACACATGCTGGAATTTCTATTTGGGAAGATTCAAAAGATATTGAAATCAAAAATTGTGAAATTACAGAAAATTTCAGATTTGGAATATACGTAGAAAATAGCAAATGTAATCTTGTGAACAACAACATTTACAGTTCCCTATTCGGAATGTATTCTGAACAATCGTTATGTGATGCAATGAATAACTGGTGGGGTTCGCCTTTAGGGCCTACAATTCTAGAACATGAAAAAAACGGTAGGCTTTTTTTCAAATCTGATAAGATACAGTTTTTTCCATGGCTTTTTAAAAAGATTGAAAACGCTGGTTCAAACTGGGAGATAGATTATAATCGATACAATGTAACAATCAACAATTCACGATATGTTGAAATAGAATTACCTGGAGCAGACAGTGATAACGATTGTATTCCAGATTGGTGGGAAGAAAAGTGGGGATATGATCCATTTATATGGAATGACCATAGAAATCTTGATCCAGACGAGGATGGATTGAACAACATAGAAGAATGTTTCACAGATCAATGGAACTCAAGTCCGTTTTATGACGACATCTTCCTTGAGTTTGATTGGGTAAAAGCACAGGATCCTAATGCTCCAAACAAACCGTGTTGCAAGTTTATATCCAAGATGACATCTGCATTTGAAAAACATAATATTACACTTCATGTAGATAATGGAAATCTTAAAGGTGGCGAAGAAATCCCGTCCATCTTAAATTTCTCATTTGCAGATTTGCGTGATCTGTACTGGAATTATTTTTTACATAACGATTTGAATAATCCAAGAAAAGGAATTTTTCATTACTGTCTGGTGTGTGATTATGGCCCTGGTCCTGGATTTGCTTTTGTCGGATGGGACCATCTTGATTCATTTGATATCTCTGCACAAATGCTACAAAACAATCAACCATCCTTTAGCAGAGAGCATCTAATAATTGGTGGTTCCATTCATGAACTAGGGCATACTCTAGGTCTTTTTGTTGATGACCACGGCGGAAACGATAATACAGTTGCAACATGGCCTTTCACACTACAATGGTGGAAATATCAGAATTATAAAAGCTGTATGAACTATCGTTATACATACAGAATAATCGATTATTCCAATGGAACCCATGGAAAGGGAGATTTTAACGACTGGGGCAATCTAGATTTAGCATTTTTTAAAAACACACATTTTGAATGGCCTAAAGAAACAGCTTAGTCTTCTTTCCATTTTGTGAGGAGAATACCTACTATAAAAAACACAGTCGCAAAAACAAGGACGAAAGCTGAGAAAAATAGTGTTTTATCAATATCTGCATAAATCATTGCATTTCTCATTCCTTCATTAACATAATACAAAGGTAGGACTTGAGCAATTGATTGCATGAAATCAGGCATACTCTCAAGTGGGAAAAAGGTTCCAGCAAGAAACATCATTGGAAATGTGATTGCCCCACCAGCCATATCCGCGGTTTCTTGTTCTTTTACAAACCGGCCAATAATCATTCCAATACCCGAAAAAAGAAAACTTGTTGCAATTACTAATAGGAAGAAAAATATGTTAATTTTAATACTGATGCCCCATACAAGAATTCCAACTAATAGAATCACTAATGTAGATACAAATGAAAGAAACAGCATGAATAACATTTTTGATAAAATCCATTCTGCCCGGGTTATTGGCATCGTTAATAGTTTTCTTAAAATCCCATCCTTTCGATATTTAGTATTTCGTTCAATACTTCCATAAATGCATGATGTCATAATAGTAAAACCAATCATACCTGGTAAAAAGAAATCAATGTAATCAAAATCTTCACCAACAGAACTTTCTTCATTTATACCAATGATACTTTCCCCACCTGTAATATTCATATTTAATTGATAAATCACACTAGTAATAATACTTCTAAGAATGGATGTTGTTGTTTGATCTGATGGATCAACATAAAGCGTGAGATTAAAAGGAAGACTTGTATCATCAAATTCAGTAAAGGGATCATACTGTGATTCAATATATTCGACCATAGTGTCATTAAAACCTTTAGGAATTACAAGCGCAACAGGTTTATCTTCATCATGCATAAACTCAGTAACATTTTTTCCAGGTTCAAGTTCTACAACATTTACACAAGAAATGTTATTAAGATTTGCAACAAACTCCTCCGAAATTGTTGTTTTATCTAAATCCTGAACGACAATATCAAATTCAGCTTCATCCCCACCAGAAAAAATTGCTCCAAAAATCAAAATAAGAAGAATGGGAAATAAAACAGTCCAAAAAACAGTGCCAGGACTGCGCAGCCATGTTTTAATATTTGCATGCAAATCATAGAATATAAATCTAAAATTCATTATTCTGCCTCCGAAAGTTTAGCACCAGTAATCTTAAGAAAAATTTCTTCCAAGTTTGAACGGCGGATATCGATATTTTCATAATCAATACACTCATGTTTTAATATTGATAAAACGTCAAGTACACGTTCTTTGAACTCAATTTTGATTGCAATATCGCCATTTCCTTCGGCATGGGCATCAAAACCATTATCTTTTAAAACATCCACTGCATTTCCAGAATCGCAATTTTTAATTCGTAATATACTTTCTTCCCCGTACTTATTAATTAATTCATCAAGAGTGCCTTCAGCAATAATTTTACCCTTATGAATAATTGCTATATGATCAGCTAAATACTCTGCTTCCTCCATATAATGAGTGGTTAAAAACACCGTTTTTCCACGATTTCGTAAACCTGCGATAACCTCCCAGACTTTACGTCTTGCTTTTGGATCAAGACCTGTTGTTGGTTCATCAAGAAAAACAATATCGGGATCGTTTACAAGAGAAATCGCAACACCGACTCGTTGTTTGAGTCCGCCTGAAAGATCCTTATAATATTTTTTTCTCTCATCATTAAGATCCATAGCATCTATAATACTGTTAACATCTGCTGCTTTTTTGTAAAGTTTTGAAAAATACATGAGTGTTTCTTTCACGGTGAGTTTTTCAAATGAATGAAATTCCTGAGGAAGAACGCCGATTTTTTCTTTTACCTCATTAAAAGAAGTTTTGATGTCTTTGCCTAAAATCTTGATGTTACCTGAGGTAGGTTGACGTATTGATTCTATCATTTCAACTGTTGTTGTCTTTCCAGCACCGTTGGGCCCTAAAAATGCAAATATTTTTCCTATTTGAACTGTAAAGGAGATATTGTTAACGGCAACAAGATCGCCGTATACTTTTGTTAAATTTGTAACTTCTATCGCAGCATTTTTGGTCGAGATTAACTTTTCAAACGTAACCTTTCCCTCAGTACCACACCCGGTACAGACGATTTCAACGACATCGCCAGAGCTGCCTGAACAGGATAATATCACGTGACAATTGGGGCATTGAACAGTCTTTTGAATCATGATATTCTACCTTTTAGATAACCCAGACCATATAAATCGGCATATTTATGTTTTGAGGCTACAACAAATTCTTTTTTATAAAGCTGTCAAATTTTACATCTTTTCAGCTTCTACCACCAAGAGAGAAATTATTCTATTGAAAAGGACTTTCGTTAATCATCATAATCTTTATTGTGAGAATAACACCATTTGCCTAACATGTAAAAACGACAAAAAAGACATTACACAAACAGTACAAAATAACACCAATTCTTTAAGTACAATAGGGCAAAGAAACACAAGTATGCAGACAAAGCAAGTAATGAACCCTCTTGATGTGTTTCTCGCTAGATACTCATATAATACAAAGGCTACATATAAAGGAGCTTTGAAGGGCTATTTTGAGTTACTACAAACAGACCCGAAAACCTATTTTACTGATAATAGGAACTATGATGCAGATATTCTATTTTACGCACAGAGCATAAAGGACAAATTCGCTCCAAAAACATATCATGTCTATATTTCCTGTTTAAGAAAATTCTTATCACGTAATAGAGTAAGTTTAGACCCTAACACTAAGGAGGATTTGAACTTTTTACAGAAAATCAAAGAACCGCTTACAAGGGACAGGATTCCAACAAAAGAGGAACTGAGAAATATATTATCTTACACAAACTTACGAGACAAAGCGATTTATCTTACCTTGTTGTCGAGTGGCATAAGAGTGGGCGAACTGACACAAATCACGATACACGATATATTCATGGGCGAAAAACCTGTAAGGATTGAACTAGAAGCGGAATACTGCAAGAATAAGCAATCTCGAACCGTTTTTATCAGCAATGAGACAAAAAGATACTTGGAGAAATGGTTAACAGAAAGGGGAAACTGGTTAAAGAATGATGCAAAACGGGGAATGTCTCTCAAATATGGAAAAAACGCCAACGATGAAAGGATTTTCCCATTAACTACAACAGCGATTCGGGTTAAGTGGAATCAATTTTTAGATAAAGCAGAACTCGGAAAAAAGGATAGGAAAACAGGGATTAGAGAAATTCATGTGCATTGTCTTAGGAAGTATTTTAGGACACGTATAGCGACAGTTTGTAGACAGGATATAGTTGAACACCTGTTAGGACACAAGGGATACCTCACATCCTCCTATGTCCGCTTGACAAGAGACGAATTAGCCAAGGAATACAAGAAGGGAATGAATGAGCTAACTATTTTTGAATCAAAGGATAAAAGTCACGCTGAATTAGAAAAAGAAATAGAACGCAGAGACAAGAAATTAGCGGAAATCGAGGGCAGAATGGACAGTTTCTCAAAGATGAATGAATTTTTTGAAGAGTTAAAGAAACATGGGAAAATTGATTTGACAAAGGCGTTAAAAATTAATAAAAATATCTTTGAGGAGGAGGATAAATGAGAAAGTGTAAAACATGCGGAGTAGATATTTCACATAGAGGTAATAGAAGTCAGTATTTCGAAAAACACGCTAAGGAAATCAGATTAGAGTTAGATAGGTGAGGAAAAGATGAAGGATGCGGAAATAAAAGAGTATATAGGAAAAGAAGTCCTATTGACTACGAAGGATAATTTTCGTAATTATGGGATAATTGAGGCAGTTGACAATAACGTAACAAAAATGACCACACCAAATGGACAAGTATCAATCGTGAATGAAGAAATAACATTGATACGTGAGAAAAAGGTGGTGTGGGAATAATGGCAAAAAAATATAAAAAATACGAAAAAGAGGGATGGACACTATACACAAGAGAGTGTATAATAGAAAAGACAAAAAAGACAATTGGAGCAGTATATCAATTTACGCAACGAGGGGTAACAATTCCTGAGCAGTTACAGGATAAGAAGTACAGATTTCTTAAGATTAGAACAGGAGAAAAAAAGCCAGTAGAAGAGGATTGGAACATAACTTATAATTATAAGTATGATGAGCCAGAATTTTAAGAATATCTCAAAACTGCGAAATCTTATGGTGTTGCGTGTCGTTATGGTTACTTGGCGATTGTAGATTGCGATAAAAAGGAAGTTGCAAGTGATATATACATGAAATTACCTGAGACTTTTACCATTCAAACTGGCAAAGAGGATGGATTACATTTCTATTTTATTATAAAAGATTTAAAAGATAAAATTACAATGACAGACGACAAGGATATACATCATGGAGAAGTGCAATGGGAAGGTCAACAGTGTTTAGCCCCTGGTAGTTTACATCCATCAGGTAAAACTTATACAATTATAAATGATGTTAAAATTGCTGAAATTACAGAGGAACAATTAAACGAAGTTATTGCCCCTTATGTTAAAGGTAAAAAAGTTAGTGATTTCAAAGGATGCGAATATCCAATTGAAAAAGTTATTGATTTGAGTGGCTTTAAACCATTAAAGAATCGAAAAGGAGAATATCAAGGGGCTAACCCTATTCTTGGCTCTGAAACTGGTCATAACTTAAATGTTAATATCGAAACAAACCTTTGGCATGATTGGCGTAATAATGACATTGGTGGAGACACGCTTTCTTGGATTGCAATAAAACATGATGTTATTTCATATGAGGATTATGTGCATTTGAGGGAGGAAGGCAAACCGCTAACTGGCAGAAGATATGTTAAAACTTTGAGAATAGCTAGAAAAGAGTATGGATTCAGTATTCCAGAAAGACATGTTTTACCCCCTCTTTTCGTTGACAGGTCACTAAATGTCGAAGGAATTGTAAATTATATTAAAGATACTAATAAATTTATTACAATTGGGGATAACACTGGTAAAAAACCACATGTGTATATTTATCAAGATGGTTACTACAAGTTAAACGGAAGGGAGGAACTGGAGAAAATCATTAAAGATATTCTTTCTGGGGCTAAGTGGTCAACTCATAATAAATATGAGATTATGGAATATATCAGAACAGAGAATGTTGTAGATAGGGATAAGATACATCCACCTAAACATTTAATCAATGTTGAGAATGGCATCTATAACTTAAATACTAAAAAACTTGAGCCACATAACCCTCAATATTATTTCCTTTACAAGATTCCTATAAACTATAATCCAAGTGCTAAAATGCCAAAAATTACACAATTCTTCAAGGAAATTCTAAAACCAGATTTCATTAAGACAAGTCAAGAATTATTTGGGTACTGTCTTTACTATGATTATCCTATTCATGGTATCTTTTACTTATATGGTACTGGTGGAAATGGTAAGGGAGTTTGGATTCACCTATTAACTTCTATGCTTGGAAAAGATGGCGTAGTAAGTAAAAGTTTGCATAAACTTGCACATGATAGATTTACAACGTCTCTTCTATATGGAAAACTTGCAAATCTTTGTGGTGAACTTTCAGAAAAAACACTAAAAAACACGGATTTATTAAAACGTCTATCTGCGGGAGATTCTATTGATGCTGAGTTTAAAAATCAAAATGGTTTTGAGTTCGACAATATGGCAAAAATAATTTCGTCTTGCAATGAAATGTGTTATAGTACTGATAAAACAAGAGGATGGTACCAACGTCAATATGTGGTTCCTTTCTTTAATAGTTTCAGAGGTAAAAAAGAGGATAATACAAAACTGAGGCATCAATTAACCCAGGATAAGGAAGAAATGGAAGGATTGCTCTATTGGTCACTGCAAGGGTTACATAGATTACTGAAAAACGAAAAATTCACATACTCAGGAGACCACATCGAAACATATAAGGCATGTGTAAAACCAGAATACCAATTTATTGATGCCTGTTTAATAAAAGCTGAAAAATTCGATGTCTTTGAAGAGTTTAACAAGATTGAGAAAATGTTTGCTAAATGGTGCAAGAAAAATAATGTGCCAATAGCAAGTTCGGAGATGTTAGCGAGAGCAATGACATATCGTGAAATGACAATAGACACTATGAGAATTGACGGTAAGTCAACAAAAATTCGGAGGTACTGTAAAATTAATTCCGCTCAAATTTCATGAGAAAAAACGGGAATTAATTTCTTGAAAAACAAAACAGTAACGGTTTTAACACCAAGATTATAAGGAAAAACTAGAGTGTTACTAAAATCCCAAAAACATTACTTCATTTATTTCGTGAGATAGTAGTATGTAAAACATATAGGTATAAGAAAAAACGTTTTCGGAGTTTCGGTAACGTCAACTTGGGGATGGAAAAAGTACAGGGTCGGAGATTCTGTTCTGTGTTGATTAATATAAAATTATTTTCGGTATCAAAAACCTTGTATTCGCCGTATATCAAAGTTTTGGTTTAAATTGTCTATTAATTCTTTGTAGCTGTCCTTATTGAACTGGATGAAAATTGCTGTGCGTCATAGTCATACCTTGCAGGTTTATATGTACAGTGATTAGAGGTTAAGAATCGTATTATGTTTTATGATAAAAGACTCTACTCCTTAGGAGTCATTTTCATATGATCGGGAAACTCTTGATGTTTAAAATAGTATTTATAACATTTTCTTTATTACAAACTTATTAATTAAAAATGAGATCAGGAAAAATGAAACGAAAGCAAATTCCACCTAAGACTGCTGCCAAGGTAATGTTTATATCTGATAGAACATGCTGTGTCTGTAGAAAACCAGGCAAACCGTGTCAAATCCACCATATTGATGGAGATCCGAATAACAATAAAATCAATAACTTATGTGTTTTATGTTTAGACTGTCATACAGAAACGCAAATTAGTGGTGGTTTTCATAGAAAATTGAGTGCGGAACAAATTATATTATATCGGGATGATTGGCATATAATAGTTGCTAAAAAAAGGGCTTCAAATGAAAAAATGGAAATTAAGGAAAAATCTCCAGATTTGTTTTTTAAAGAAATTATAACTGAAATTGACATATTAAAAGATAGGAAGGAATATGACTTAATTGGTCTATATTATGACATGTTAGGAAATAATGATCTAAGAGATAAATATATAGAATTAGCAATTAAAAGTGGGATTGATGATGTAACACATATTTTTTTGCGATATAAACAGGGCAAGCCAGATTCGATACCTAATAATGTAGTCAAAAGGACTATTAAACTCCAAACTAAAAATGAAGAATGGTCACAATTGGCTAGAACGTATGTTCAATTAGGAAGATTTCAAGAGGCGATAAAATGCTATTGTAAATCTATATTAGAAAATCTTGAAAATGATAATATCTTTTCATCAGCTTTTTATATAAAGGAACTTTCCAAAGAAAAACTTTATTTACCATTATTTGAACAGGAATATTCGAAATGTATTAAGAATAACGATCTCTGGCGGCAGATAAGATGTTTAGAAGAACTTGGATGGTACGGTGAAATCAAAGAATTATTATTGAAAAATAAAAAGATAATTGAATCATCTGATGACCTTCTATTAAAACGAACTCTTTATACGCATTTAGAAGACGAAAAAAATCTTTTAAAAATTGCAAAAATTATCGCTGAATGTATAATAACAGAAAAAGATGGTAGCGTTGATTTAAAAAGAAAATAAAAATTTAGATACTTTTTCTTACATATAGCTAATTCCTTGATCATTTATTGTTGTTCTTTTATTATCTAAACTAATAGTGTAACATTTTGGTGCTTGTTTCTTAAAATATTTTCTCACCATATCATCGTCAACATGATCATATCTAAGTGTTGTCTCTACCTTACAATGTCGTGCTTTTCGTTGTATTATTTTTGGATTCACCTGTTTATTGAAATCCAAAGTTATTGATGATGGTTTGATGATGTATGGCGCTATATATCAATGTCATACCAATTAGGTTTTCAATCTATTGTTTATAGATAATTCAGGAAAAAAAGTGGGATGACGAGATATTGAATGTATTAAAAGAATATATGAAACTAGAAGAATCAAAAAGGTTGTATCTGAGTAAAATAAAAAATGATTGAATAGAGTTGTAGTATGATATGTTCAATCTGCAGTTTTAACGAAACAGATGATCCAGATGGAATCTTTAATGGTTGTAAAAAACCAAAACAGTTATCAATTCCATTCAATTACGATTTATTGGCGTTCCTGGAGAGAAAAAATGATTGATGTTGATTTAACCCCAAATGAAGAATATACAAAAAAAGAAATTGAAGAAATATTTAATACAGATTTTGGTTATGGTATTAAAGAAATAACTTTGAGAAGATGGCGTGGTGACACTCCATATATTATAATCTTTTCTAGAGATAGAGGACCTTATTCTGACAAAATTATAGATGGGATTCTTTATTATGATGGGGAAGGCCTTAAACAACATCAGAGATTAACAGCAGCTAACAAGGCAATTTTAGAAAGTAATGAAACACAGAGAATTATTTTTGGGTTTAGACAAGAACAAACAAGCGGAAAATGGAGATTTATAGGAAATTTAAAACTAGTCGATTATGAATATAAACTTAAAGATGGTTATAAAAAATATGAGTTTAAATTAAGCTTGGAGGATTAGATCGCCTAGTTACCGGTCAAGTAAAACCTATGGGGACATGTTGAATATTATATCAATTGCTAAGTTGTTAAATTTGGTTCTGATTACGACCTGTAAAATATGCAGTGTAAACGAAACAGATAAACCTGATGGGATATGTGATGATTGCAAGGTATCAATAATTAGTAATGATGATATTCCACCGAATATGTAATGTTTTAATGACGAATTATGGTTACATATTTTGCAATTGAAGGAAAGGGAATTAGAATTCCCCGTCTAAACAATTTCAAACTCAGTATAGTTTTTGTGCATTAATAAATAACCTGCATTCACCAGTTCATTTAGACCCTTATCTAAGTCATAGGTTGATATCTCTTTAACAGGAACATTATTTCTGATGATTTCTATTGATAACCTTTTGTAATCGTTTTCTCTGGACAATTTTTTAATGAGCTTGTATATTCTATTTGCATTAACTGTAAGTCTCATTTTGTTAGGCATTGGTGTTAGTGGTATATGATATGTTGCTCCAGTTTCTTTCGCATCTTCCACGATATCAAAATATTCCTTGAACACCTCTTCAAAATCATTCTTTAATTTTGAGAAATCATCCTCATTGATACTTTGTTTGAATTCTAAACGGCACCATGCTTTTGCAAGTCTTAGCAATCCAGTATTATCTAACGATGTTTGTAAACTTGATTTCCGTAAAATATCTTCTCCCGTTTTTGTTACTATCCTTGTTAGTTTATCTTGGATGTTCTCCTCTATGTAAGGAGTTAACAATAGTGCACTCATTTGATAATCAAAAACATCCCTATCTAAACCCCATTTATCAGGTATATACCTCGCCTCGGGGATTATCACAGGTATCTGTGTAGGCATCATGTATGATTGTGGCTGCGGACCCAAATTGAATAAATAGTTGTAGGAAATCTCATCAGACGCCCCTCTTTTAAAATCGTTATTAGCACTTTCTGCATCACGTTTGGTTCTAATTGGTTTGTACATGTATGTTTTGTTTCTTCCCAGGAAATCTGATGGCAATAGGTTCTTTATTGAGCGGTTTAAAATGATTAAATCCTGTTTCCCCCCATATGGAGATAATGATTGTGCACCTATACCACCTATCCCATAGCTTGATTTTGGACACGACAGTATGTTAATTGCTATCTCCTTGCTGAAAATCTCACTTACATCCCCATGCCAATTGTAAGTAAGTCTATGCAGAAACTCATCTTTTGATAGATGGGGTTTAGGTAACATGTCTGGATTTACTGGTTCATAACTATCCACTATGCAAAATTGTCCTGAAAATGTACCGTATATTTTACCCCTAGGTATTTTTAATTCACATACTATTTTTTCTGGTGTAACTCTGATTATCCCCTCCTCTATTGGAATTTTAACTTCATGGGGGAGAATATAAGTATAAGGTGACATTGGATGGTCTGTGAGTGGATTCTTCTTTAACCTGAATGTGTTTTTACTGGTCCATCCAATCCATCCGACGTGAATATTTTCATCTTTTAATAAGAAACATTCAAAGTTGGTCCAGTGACCAGATACTCTTCTATCAAGACTAAGTACACGTGCCATAATCACCAGAACCTGTCCATTTTGGATAATACTTCAAGCATCAATTCCCCATAATCCTTATTGTTTAAATCATGTTCTTTCTTAGCGAGTTCTTTCGCAAATAAGGTATAAATGTATCGTTGACGAAACTTTGGTCCATTGGCATCTGCATTTTTATAATCAGGATGTCCTTCATTACAGTTGAGAACAGTTCCATCGTTACTGAGATATGAATGACGCAATGGGAATTCATGTGCACCTGGGTAGTAATCCAATGATGGTAACCCTGATGACTGGGGTTTTCGTTTTCGTTCTGATTTTATCTTTTTCTCAGTAACAGTTATCAATGCAAAATCCGAGACTCTCTTTGACTGTTGGTTCGCAGTAACTAGAAGCTTGATAGTTCCTTGATTAATCCCTGGAGAAAGTATCACTGATTCTCCATAATTAATGTTAAGGGTTGCACCATTTGTGTCATCTATACCAATATCCCAGTCAAATGTCACTCCTTTATCAATGATATTTCTCTCATCATCTTCAGCGATAGCAGTGAATTCCTTCTCTTCCCCCAAGGGAATGGTCAACACTGTTGGTTCAATTTTCACACGAGTCAATGGACCCTTGTGTGGTGGATGATTAATCGCAATCTGAATCTCCCCCTTCAATTCGTTTAGGGTGACTCTATCTGTTACTGTAACTTGAATTGATGATGCTCCTATCTTTGATGATGCTTTGAAAATCGCCTCACCATCTTTTTTGGGAGAAATCGTTCCCAAATCATTTGTTACCTTCCAGTCAAAGGTGATGTTGTCTTTTTCATTGAGTGGTTTCCCCATAGCATCATAAGCCCTGACGTGTACTCGTTTGGTTGTAAACGCAGCAACATTGGCGATTTCTGGAAACACTTGAATGTAATCAAGTGGGCCAAGAGATGTCTTATCAACAGCTTTATCATACCAGGTGTCAAAATCCAACTCTCTTTTAACATTACCCATGACCTGGTCGAGTTTCTTCATTAGCTTTATATCACGTTTTGATTTGGTTTTCTCCTGGAATTCTTTGACTTTGTCATTGGCTTGGTTCTCCAAAACTTCCATCATCTCAGTAAACGCTGGCCAGAACGTAGGGTCTCTATCAACCCCACTTCTCAATGGCGATTTTGTCAACCTATCATATTCAAGAACTCCTTCAACACACCCTGAATTCCATGGTGCTTTGTTGAATTCTTCAATAGAAGTGATATCGAAAATGATTGGTTCTTTTTGAACATCCAAACGAACTTTACTCCCAGTTTTTTCAACATGTAACCATAAGGTAGCATTCAGTTCGCCCAATCCCTTGTATTTATATCCTTGAGATTCTTTTGGATGTTTGATGGTGAATTCAAATTTCTCCCCTGAGTAATCAATTGGTTTTACCCTTTTCTGAAACGCTCCATCTTTGACAATGATTTTGAGATGTCTATTGGAGAGTAACTCAGAGCGTTTGTTTTGGCTGAGATACTTTACAAGATTCTGAACTTTAATTTGAACTTTAGGTTTATACAATGCACAAGATACGCCATGAGACTCTCTTCTGTCTGTGAATTCATGTTCTTCTTGTATCTTTGCTTCGATAGAGTCTATTGAAAGAATCATTTTTCGATTAGAGAACATCTTGGAAAAATTAAGGTCTTGAATTTGTTGTCCTGCCTCTGGCAGCATATCTTCTTTTGTAAGATTGATAATATGCATCTCTTCACAGATGGCTCTGAATCCCTGGAGACCTATACAGAATTCACCACGTGATTTTCCTTCTTTTCTTCTATCAAGATATTTATCAAAATATTTCTTGATGGATGTCGAAATGTTCTGACTGTAATGTTCGAAGCTCTCAAGGAATCCAAATCCATTTCCAGATATCAAAATCTTCTGAAGCTTCCCTTTTTTTCCACCCTGACGAATGAGTTCAATGGATATCTCAGTTGCATCAGCATCCATTTCGTTCTGCACAATCTCAGAGATATGATACATAGGGTCTGTGGCTGTATCTGATATGATTTGCAACAACATCCGTAAAAGAGATTGAGAATCACCATCAAGTCTAAGAATCTGGGTCATGTAACTCCCCCTTGTTGTCAAATTCATACTTGGAGAACAAGATGAAATCAGAGAACTTATCTTCATCAAACAACGCCTTCAGAAACGCACTGACATAGCCAACATCCTTGGGCGATATCATTGTTCTAAGCTTCTGTCTATCCTTCACACCAGAGTCACGAAATGACACTATCTCTTCAGCAAGTAGATAAAACGCATCAGCAAATCTGACATGGGTTGGTTGATGTGGTTTGGTAGTCTGGATGTCTTTTTGGTTGATTGTCTGACGTAGTTCACTTAATTCCTGTTCAATGATTTTTACTGCCTGGACTATCTCATCAATGTTGGTCTCAACACCCTGTTTTTTCACCTTGGATTTTTTCTTTGTACCCTTTGGTTTCAGCAGTTCAATCCCAGTGATTTCATAGAGCTTATCTTTGGTTTCCCCTTTGGGAAATAACCTACCTTGGAAATATTTCTTGAGTGAACTACAGGGCATTCCAATGTACACTGCTAGGTCTTTCTGGGTCTTGAACCTGTTTTGCTGTGAAAACCAGGTTCTTATCTCTGTTGTGAAATTCATGTACTTGCGTTCTTCACTGGGATATGACCTATATTTGGTGGAGTCATCTGTTTTTTTGTAATCAATCATGATTGCTATTTTACCAAGAAGTTTATTTGTTGGATATTTTGTACCCCTGACAATAGCATTGAAATGGGGGTAACTTATTCCCAAATAATTCGCTATTTCCTTTCTATTTTTAAAGACATCTTGGGCTTTGAACCATTCACGGAATCGTTCCAATACTTTTTCTTGTTTCATATTTAATCCTTTCCTCCTAAAAATTTATGACCAACTTTGGTCAGTTGATATTCAGATTTGATGCCTTTTCTTATGATTTTTATCAACCCTAACTCGTTCATACGACTGATGACACCTGCACGTAGTGTCTCAGCTTCTTGTTCTGAGAAACTTCCACCTTTCTTGGTGTGTGCAACATCAGAGTAGGTCGTGTCAAGATAATCCTTTGTTGTAACACGTCCATCTTCAGGTTTGGATTTTCCATCCTTGATGTAGTCCAGGGTGAACTTCATGAATTTGACTTCTGCTGGCATCCTATTGATGAGTGTCATCAGGATGTACTCAACTTCTTCTTCACTGAGTTGGTTGGTGGTTGGAGTGATATCTTCAGAATTCTTGTAATATACAGGTGACTTGAGTAATGAGAATCTCATCCCATCATCTGTTATACCAAACTCCATTCTGCTGGTGTCTTCATTGCGTCTGAGACCCAGAAATCCCATGAAGGTTGCCATACCATAGAGCTTGTCATTACTGTCAATACCACCAATGAACTGTCGCTGATATCTCATGAGACTCTTTGAATCCCCTTTTGGAAACCCTGCCGCAAGTCTATCCCCACGTGGTCTGTGCAGGGTCTTATCCATTGAATCAAATCGTTTCTTGACATTCACCGCTCCCTTATACAGGGAATTGAAAGCGACATCATAGCGTATCCATTGATTCTTCTCCTGTGCTACAAGTTTTGCAAAATCATTGGTGATTTGTTTCAGACACAGGTACTTGTTCTGGGTTCCCCAAAAAGGGAAATCCTTGTCAATCTGGTTTGATGAGACAGTCTCTATGGATTTGATATCAGTTGGTTGTGTGGGTTTAGTCTCAGCGGGAATGGTGGTTTGCTTTGCTGTACTGACTTGTTCTAGTTTCTGGTCAATGATGGATTCAAGTGTTGGTATCTCGGAGTGTTCTCCTTCAAATGATAATTGAGTCTGAATTGCTGTTGAAATGAATTCTGGGATGGATGATATCTTACCTGTTGATACTAGCTCGTTTATCTTGGTGATGTCATCTTCGCTGACATTAACTATCACTTTCATACAAATGTGAATAGGACGGTTGTTTATAAAACTTGCTGTCATAGTAGTAGTAAATATGTATTTAGTTGTTAGTAAGGATATTCTTATAAGGCCGACGACCATTTTAACATAAACTCACTTGATGGGAGAGAGAATGGCAAAAATCATGTTACTCTGGTTCTGTAACATGGGATGCAACACTCAGTTGGTAAAAGACCCACATTATGGTGGCGACTATTTTGATGGCACCGTTCCTTAAAGAAAATCACAATTTGCGGTGAAGTCCTTTTTTTACCAGTAAATACCTGAGTTAGTTCGTTTTTAACCGATTATAACAAGGTTTCTAGCTTTGCATATAGGATTAGAATTAGGATAATAAGACAATATTTTTATAGTATTTATCTACATAATATAAGTTAGAGAAAAATGAAAAAGAAAACTAAGGAAAACACTTGCAGTATCTGTGGTGTTATAATAGAAGCAGGTTTAGACCATTGTGGTAATTGTAGAAATAAATATAGGACATAATTTTAAAGATGAATATTGTATGAAAAAATAAAAGGGATGGTTATGAACAAGAAAATATGGACTCCATTTAAAGTATGGAATGAAACTCAATGGTTTACAGATATTAATAAGATAATTAAAAAGTTTAGAAATAAGAAAGCCAAATAATTATAGATTTTTTGTAGGAAATAAATGAAATGTCCTCTGTGTAAAAAAGAATTTGAAAGAGCCGAAATTAATATATGGGGTAAAAGATTTTGTCCATATTATTCTTTTGATTTAAGTTTAGAGGATTAAAGGTACTTTTTTACCAATACCAATCTAACTTTCACAAAAAGAAATAGTGTTTTTTAAGTATATGACATTTAAGAGTCTTATATTGCAGAGAATAGGGAAAAGCTCATCCGGATTATGTAAAGGAATGGAAAAAGATTGCATAAATACGGGTATTAAAAAATAAAAAATTACATCTTTTTTTATCTTTTTCAAACCCCAGAGCTTTTTACTCTCGTTTTATCATAGATTTGTAGTATGGATAAGAATTCTCAATTGACTCCAGCTTCCACAGAATGAAACCGAGATTGTCTTCAATATCATCCTCTTTACTTATCTTTTCAATAT
>JAUWWG010000088.1 GCA_030616985.1 Thermoplasmatota archaeon | reverse complement strand
GAACCATATCCCCTGTATTTTCCTTACCGTTCTTCTGCATTTCAACAGAACCACAATTGGGACAAGAAATCTTCAAATTGCAAGCATCCACAGTTGCTTCTATGCCATACTCCTCAACCAACTTCTCAACTGGAGAACTACCAGTCCTAGAATACCGATGACCTATCTTCTCCATCACAACCTGCGCCGTTGTAAATGTCTTTTCATCTACCACCTTGAGTTCTTTCCTACTCCTATTTTCATTTCCCTCCCCAAAAAGCATGCCTCCCCAGTTTAAATATCCGAGGTAGATTTTATCCTGCACAATTTTTCTAATATCTCTCCCTTTTAGGATAAAATCCATCTCTTTTCCATATTTTTCATTTACACATCTGGCCGTCTCATTATAGCATTTAACTTGGATGAAAATTTCAAAGATAAATTGAATGATTGGCTTATATTCAGATTTTAGGGAAATCTTGAGGTCGATCCTTTCATAACCAAATGGGAGCCATGGAAGAGGAAAAATTCCACTTTTAAATTTTGTAACCATCCCCCTTCTTGTCCTTCTGTGCTCCATCTCAGCAAAAAGCAGAGAAAGCCAAACCTGAAAGCGGTCATTCGATCTATCTGGGCTCGGCGAGAATGTGCTAGTAACGATATGTATGCTCTTATCCCAAAGCGACTGACCCAGCATAACTCCATAGGAAAAACTGCGAGATAGACGATCAAAGGAGTAAACAAAAACATGGGATACGCCTCTCTCTTCCACTAACTTCATGATGGACTCATAGCTTTCCTTGGCAAATCTCTCGCCAGAAATATCTTTCCTGATTGTCTTTACAATCTCAACATTCAGTTCATTAGCCTTACCTTTAGCCCACATCTCCTGCGATTCTAGGCTGGTTCCCCTTTTTGCTTGCTCTGACGTACTCACCCTGCAGATTACAATTCCCTTTTCTGGCTTACCTGCCATTTTTCCTTCCATATTCACCCACTTTTAACATGCAAGAAAAATGATTTAATTTCCAAAATTGGAGGATTTAAAAACCCACCTTTAGATGATTTTAACGTCCAGGTCAGAACGCCTACAAACTCAAAATTGGAGGATTTGATAATCCTGATATATAAAATGATACACAAGATTATTATAATTTGTCTGATTACAACAGGTATGTATCAGCCTATTGACATTTATCACATTTTTATTTGTCATTTAGTAACCTCCCTAACATTGTAATTTTTCCACCATTTCGAATACTGAAAATCATTATTACGAGACTTATTTCTTGGTTTACTCTCTACGGGAGAACTCTGTGAAATATCACTATGTTTCACTAAAGATATGTCATCGATGAAACGTATTCCCAAAAGAGCTGTTGTACTTTTGGTTTCAAAGCAGATGAAAGTTAAATCAATCTTCACAATACGTCCAAATAACACATGACCGTCTTTTTGAACCAACCTAACCTTCTGATTGAGATACTCGCGAGGAATATGCTTCATTTTTCACCTTCCAACAAATTTTTTAAAGCAATATCCTGCAAAGCCTCACAATCGTCATACATTGATTTTATATCCCCCTTTAGGCACTTTAAAGATCTGCTTATTTTGTTCCAAATGTTTGATGGCATCTTCAGTTTTCCCACTGTCAATCCCTTTTATCTCCGCTTCAGGGATTATATCTTCAATAGCAGCACCACTCTCTGAAGATTCACAGAGAGTTGCAATTATATCGAGTATGGTTTTCATTCGTTGCTGTTGGGTATGACTCATCCCCGTCTCTATGATGTCAATATCAAATTTACCCGTTTCCCGATCCATGCCTACTCGGGTAAGATATTCCTTTACAATAGAAATCGCTTTTTTTGCATCCTCAACAGTTATCTCATTGCTCAGTCGTACTCGTGCATTGGCTTCAGCAAGCCGCACAAATCCTTCCAGTTGTCTTGCTGTAAACGGGATTGCATCTTCATCAATTGACCTATTACGAACATAATAATCTTCTATCATACCGCTTGCCTCATCGGTCATCACAGGGAATATATTACGCCTTGCATATGTCACATACTTCCGTAAAAACTCAGGTTCAAACACAGGCACCGCATTGATCATCAAATCATCTCTTTGTTCCTTAGAATATGTTGTATTCTTACATTTTGATATATTCACATCCGTTTCACTTCCACGGTGGACACTAAGAATATGCTTAGATATTCGTCTATCAGTTGTTTTATCTGGTTTATCAAGAATGGGAAAAATAAGATCAAAACGTGAAAGCAATGCGGGTGACATATTAATCTGTTCATGAATAGGTATGAATTCATCAAACCGGCCAAGTTTTGGATTTGCGGCTGCCAGTACCGCACATCTAGTATTTAGTGTGACGTTGATGCCTGCTTTGTTGATATCAATTGACTGTTGTTCCATCGCCTTATGGATACTTCCTCGATCTTTAGGCTCCACCTTGTCAAATTCATCAATACATGCAATCCCCATATCAGCTAAAACTAGCGCTCCTGCTTCTAACGTCCATTTCCCCTCACCAAATTCGTCCCTCACCGCTGCGGCAGTAAGACCTGCCGCTGATGCTCCTCTTCCAGACGCTGAGATACTCCGTGGTGAAATTCGAGATATGCGGTCTAATAGTTGCGATTTGGCAGTTCCAGGATCCCCAACTAGTAACACATGGATATCGGGACGGAGGTGTGTACCATCAGGTGTCTGTTTTTTAACGCCGCCGAACATCTGCAAAACTAGGCCTTCCTTTACCCAATCCATTCCATAGATAGTGGGGGCGATACTCTGTTTCATTTTGTTGTAAATTTCAGGATCTTTACTTATTTTCAGAATCTCTTCTTCATCTTCGGGTGTAACCTCTACTTCTTCGAATGCGAGCTCTTGCCGTTCAGTGCTATAGGCATCCATGACTTTATTAAACGATGTCAGTCGATGGAGTCCTTTTCGTCTCTGCTGAGAATGAAGAATACCATTAACAATGACTCTATCCCCAGGTAATAGCATTCCAACAAGATCATCCTCAAGATAAGCACTTATTCTTTCAGGTTGAGCACCACCTCTGAGCCCCTCAAGGTTTTCTTGGATTTCTATTTTTTGAGAATCAATAAACGTAGAAAGATTCATCAGAAGCTTAAACGAGGATATTCGTCCACAGCCTCCTTGATCCTCATAACACTCTGAGGGTTCTTTTAAGATGTCTTCTTCCTGCTCAATTTTTATAGGAGCTCCACACTTTGAGCATTGGAACGCTGCAACCTGAAGTTTATTGCGTACTTCTGTTGCTCTCGTTACTAAGCCTTCAATTGCAGTATATTTTCCCATATGATACGCACGAATTTTTCTAATTGGTATTTTATGGATGTCGGGAAGATTTACAACTCTAAAATGAAGAGCGATCTCTTTATCAACAGCAATATCAATACTTTTCAAAGCTTCTTCAGCATTAAAGAGGGCTTTGTATGAATGATTAATGAGTGTTTCTGTCAATTTTGGATCTGCTTTATCGATATCCCAATAGTCTACAATCAAGCTACGGTTTTCCGGATATTCTAAGGCGATAGTCTCAATTTTAGATTTGCAGTGCCCTTCAAAAAATGTTTTCCATATAGCAAATAGCGTTCCGTCTTTTAATAATCTGGCCATTTAGTCACTCTCCTTTTCTTCTTTTAACATTTCGTTCAATTCATCCAAAAGATCATGGGGTAGAATATCTAAAACAACCCCTGTTTTTCTAAAATGGGTTTCAATCACACCTGTTGCCCAATCTATTAACTTTACTTCCTCAGGTAATTCCAATCGTTTCTTATAACTGGGAAAAATATGTTTAACAAAATCTTTAGATCTAGTTATTTCTCTTTTTACCTTATCTGTCGTTTTAGATAACGCCTTGGTATAGTCATTCACATGTTCTATCAATAATGGATTTAGAGAAAGAGAAAAATCCAAGTTTGAATAGAACTTATACCCTATTTTTGTAAGTTGGTACCATTCTGCCTTAGCATAATGATAATCATCTATACGGAATGCTTTTCTATGCTTGTAAAGTATGTTTTCATATTTTTCCTTGTTTTTTACAGATTCAATAACCCCATATTTTTGTAGATTGGTCAGACGGTATACGCAGGTATTTATGTTTTCGTGGAATAGTTTTACTAGACCTTTTGCATGGCAGAACCTATTTTTTACTAAGTGGTAAATTACTTTGAGATAATCTGGTTTGAAGAATATGCCTAGCCATTGCGGAAAAGAGTCTTTAAATGTAGAGTGGTTAATAGTTCTTAACCACCCATTATTATTATTGTTATTGTTAAGAAAGTAGTAGTAGTGCATATATACTTCACTACTACTCGCCAATAGAGTATCGATATTATTTTTCTGAGTGGTTAATGGTTCTTCACTACTTTGAGTGGTTAATGGTTCTTCACTACTTTTTTTCCCCACTGCTTTTTTAGTCTTTGTGGTCAATGTTATCTCCTCGCCCTCTTAATCTCCATAATTTCATCTAGATTGATTTGTTTGTAGCCGATGTCCATTCTCAACTTGATGTATTGCTCAGTTACTTCCAACAATTGACCATAATAATAAAAGATCCCCCCCGTTCAAAAAATTTGTAACTCCAACTCCGACGCGCTCGTTTAAAAATTCTTTGCATTCATTACTATCAATCATTAACTCATCTCTTGGATTTTTTACATTTTATCCTACTTCCTTTCTGTAGTTTCTCTTTCTCCTTACCACCATAGTTAATCTCCTAGTTCAAATTGAACTTTCGCATTTTCCCATCCTTTAATTTTTTAGCGATAGTCATTAACTCTCACCACCACACTCTCCTCACCAATTAAGATTGAAAATAAATTTTTACTATTGTTCCAGAATCCCTCGTCGCTTACATTCAGATATTAGGTCTTCCGTTGTCATGTTTTCATATTTAGATCTCCGTACGGGATCGTTCAAAATATCAGCCCCTCAAATTCTTATATGGGTTTTTCTGAAAATACTCATTTATTGCTGTTCGAATAATGCTATTTCTAGAATTTCCTGTTTCTTCTGAATGTTTTTTTAATTTCTTAATTTGCTTTTCAATCAATACTACAGTTATCTGGATATTTCTCATGTTATATCACGATAATTACTTTAATACCATTCAGCATTCATATTAATATTCTCGAATCGCTATTGAATATGAGAAAAATCAGTTGAATTGTAAAATCAGTTTCTCCATAACAGCTGTTCAATAAAAATGTTGAATATAGGGAGAAAAAAGGTGGAAACAATGAAAAGAGGTGAGGCATATAAAAAAATTAAAGAAGTAATTAGAAAAAAACCTGGAATTACAAAAGGAGATTTAGAAAAGGAATTCGTTCATAGTACCATCTGGTATAATATTTACTCGGATAAGGGTAAATTAAAAAAAGATATACGTATTGAAATTAAACAAAATTCTAAAGGGCAGCTTGAAGATACATATTATTTAACTACTCCTGATAATAACCTGGCAGATCCCAATTATCTAAAGTTTTTAATGCAGAATTATGAATCTTCTACATTACTTCGAGATAGATTAAAACAAATACAAATTAATGTAGATATATACGAAGTATGTCAACACAAAAAAATCAGGGATGAAGAGTTTATAAAATTTCTAATCAAACATAGCAAGAAAAAAGAGATTTGGGGACTTGATATTGAAGGCGAAAACATATATCAAGATGGTAATGGTTTTTGGATGTGTTTAGGAACAATAGCAAGCAAGTTATTAAGAGATATTGAAATTGATAAAAAAGACAATGCAAAAAAAGAAGAATCTCTTTTAGAACTGATTAGAAATGTAACAGGAGAATTTTTTGAAAAAGTCATTTTTAATCCTTCCGAAAAGCCTTCAGATCGTGAGCTGGCTTTATCTGTATTGAGACTAATGAATCATCCTGAGAAACATAATATTGCATTTAAATTATTGGAGAAAATAGATACTGAGAAAAAACTTGAATATACGAGGCATAAACATAAAACATTTGTAACAGAATTTGATGTATTCAAAGGGGAGATAGAGTCTCTAATTTTTTCATACAATAAAACTAACCCTACAGAATGTAGAAAAAGATTATATGCTATTTTAGACGCTAACCTAGGTAGTGTAAAATTGTATCCTGGTTCAGAGAAAAAAATTACATTTGCGGATAGAGAAAAAAAATTAAGAAAAGAAATAATATATTTATTGGAAACAACTAGAGAGAAACAGTACAGTACAATTGTTCCATTGAGGACCTAAGAAAAATACCCTGTATTTTACAGATTATTAATAAATAATGTTTAGTTATTTTTTCTCTCTATCATTTTCTGTTAACCTGTCAATCATTAGTTTTCTTATATCTCTATCCATTGATTCTAGTCTTTTATTGAGTTCTTGTATTTCTTTGTCTTTCTCTGATAACTGTTCTTGAACCTTGCTTATATCCTTGTTTTCTCGTTCAAACACTAACAAACTGTTAACTCCCTTCATATAATATTCAGCCATTTGTTTTTCGCTATACCTTCGGTAAGCCTCGGATAGATAAGCATCATGACCGGCTAAAGCCTCGACCACAACCTCAGGGATCTCTAGCTTTAAAAGAGATAAGAACCGTTTCCGTAAAACATGAATATGGAGTTCATGGTACTTTGTCGTCTTGTCTCTTTTAGCACATTCAGCATTCTTTAAGCATTTATTCCATAGATAACGAGCCATTGAAGTTGTAATGGGAAAAACCCTATCGTCATCTGTCGTCTTCTCAATATGTTTAACGTTGAGTCTTTTTACTGCATTTTCTAGATAATTCTTTCTCACCTTCAACCATTCTCTTAGCACGTTCTCCGTTTCATGAGATATAAACACATATCTCCCATTCCCAGACTTGGTATATTCACCTAATAAGTTTATTTTTACAGGGTTTGTATTCCAATTGATGTCATCTAATTGAAACTTGCAGCATTCTCCTATTCTCATCCCTGAGCTTGAGAGTACCAAACCCATTGCACGTGTTTGCAGATCAGCATGTGTTAGAATGTTTCTTAATTCTTCATGTGTTGGTGTTCGATCTATTGTTACAGGCCTTGTACCAGTTCTAAATCCCTTTACATCCTCCCACACAAATGGCGTTATATTTGCTCCATTTCGTATAAGAAATTTCTTAACCGCTGCAATATATGCACTAAATGTTTTTGCCGGTGCTTTCTTAAAACTCTTTGCAAATTTCATTATGTCGTCTTCATAGTTCCTTCCACTGGTGAAATATGTTTCAGGACCAGCACCCAATAAAGTAAAATATCTTTTTAGCGCACTCCTGTATGAACACTTGGTAGTAGCTGCTTTTACATATTTTGATAAAAAAGTTTCTATAATTGGACTTGTATAGGTTTCTTGCATGTTATCAAAAAAACATAACACAAGGAGACTATTTAAATGTTTGTGCAAACACGTTAATACATTAATGAAAATCAGAGGAAAATGGGTGGAAACATGATCCTGCCTTTGTCTGCAATAGCGATGCTAATATTCGGATCAGTTGTGTTATATGGCGGTTTGACATATTTTTTGTATAGGGCTTTAAAGAGAGGTAAAAAATAAATAGATTATTGACAGAGTTTTTGGACCACTTTATACCTCTAACAGTTGTCTTAATACTGGAAACAGGTATGGGTGTTTCTCAAAAAATCGTAAAAATAAAGGGTTGCTTGTTTTTGGCATACTGATGGGTAGTAGATTCGACCAGGCGCTTTCAGCACCATCTGATAAATCTCCATCGCCATTAGGATCATCTTTTGCTTTTACCTTGACATTGTAGCTTCCCTTTGAATTCCATACATGTGATGAACTTCCTTCCACTCCAGAGAGATATGGGCCTGTCCACCCACTGTTTGTACCATCTCCCCAGTCAAACATATAATATATCAAATCCCCATCAGGGTCAATAGTAATAGCCGTATACACATAAGGAGTACCTGCCATCCCTGATGTTGTACCAGACAGATTAACTGGTTTATTTGGAGGATCATCTTCAGCAATATCGATTGCATAGATAACTCCCCCATGACCCAATTCATTTGCATGAACCATTTTACATCCACCAACAGCAAATTTTCCATTGGGTGATATATCAACAGATTCTATGGAACCAGGAGTGTCAACACTGAAAAATGGTCTTGAATTATTTCTTCTAAAAATATTTAACTCAGGAACAGTTTGAAGCTCATCTCCCCAATAACCAACAACCCCAATAGCCCCTTCATCTGAAAGACGGATATCATAAACCGTATTAGTGTAATTTCCTTCCCCTTTAGTATAGTATTCCCATAATGGCATACCATTTTTTACGTCAAATATTACCACTTTGTTTTGTAGTCTATCAACATTTCGCCCACCAACCATGATTGTAGATCCATCGGATGATACTTCTAGTGTGTGACAGCTGGGACAGATAAGCCAATCCTCAGAAGACCAATAGTTATTCCATAGATGCATATACTCGTTATCTAAAGAGTTCCATTCAAGCACTGATAAAATATATCCAAAATAGTCATAATCATTAAAAACTAGAATTGACCCATCTCCCGAGATGGCTGCTGGATATTCTCCCTCCCACCGTAAACCTGGGATATTTATATCAATTAAAGATGCGGCTAATGAATGTGTTATAAGTATTACTGATCCATTTCCAGATATATCAAGAGACAGAGTATAAACATAATCTGCTGTCGAATGAATCGGATAAATTAAAGATGGGATATTGGAATCAGAATTAAAAACAATAATTTTAATGATTTCTTGCGAGGTGTCTATTGCCGCTAAAACTATTCTTGCCCCATCATCAGATACACGTAGACGAGAGGGATTTAAATCATCTGGTAACTCATATGCCCAACTAGGAGTACTACTAGATATATTCCATTTATAAATGATATCGCGGGAAGACATAGAGTCATCTATTACAATTCCCGCTAAAACGTCACTTTTAGCAGAAGAATCAACTTCTCCAATATGGTAGCCAGCAGGTATCTCATAATTCCACTCAGGCAATCCAAAACCATTTGTCTTAAATAATTGAAAACGATCATTATTTACTCGTTGTCCAACCCATATATAATTACCATTATCGCAGAATGAAACAACTGGTATCGAAGCACCATCAGAGTACATCCATAGAATTGAACCGTTTTGCTGATTGAACATAGACAATAAAGGAGTTGGTTGAACAGGTTTCTCCCATTTATTTTCAATTTTATCAACAATATATTCTCGATTATCTATTGTCATAATGTTTGTTTTTTCTAATCGATATCCCCCAGAACTTAATTCATTAGAGTAATTCATATTTGTATTATTTTTGATAATTTTCCACCCATCATGATCAACTTTTGCACTAATTACTTTTGATATTGGTACAAAACATACCATTACAAACAAGATTAGTATGGCTACAGT
>JAUWWG010000102.1 GCA_030616985.1 Thermoplasmatota archaeon | reverse complement strand
GATCAGGATACAGGATGGAAGGCATTGAAGGTAGAAGAGATTCAAGGGTTTGTACCAGAAATCTTCGGACATCTAATGGTGATCCCCAATCTCGGAGTCTTGATAAATGAATATTGGTTGTATCTTGTTATTGGAATTTTAGACCTGCTAATTATTCTTTACATCAATGATTTAAGGAAACCAAGAAAGTCAAAGAGAAAAAGAAAATTAGAAGAAAGGCGTAAAAGATGGTGTTTTTATGGCCGACATAAAAGAGGGATTACCTATTCATCTATATTTCTGATCTTTACTGTTTTTCTGATGTTTTTGTTTTCTTCAGGATGGTATTCAGGATACATTTTTTACGATGTTTCTGAGACAAGTTCTGGTGAAGTATTTGGAAGTAGGGGTTCGAATTTTGGAGTTTTGCAGGTTGGGACAAAAAAAAGTATACCCCTGAGTTTTAGTAATGAATTCTGGATTCCAATGGTTACCGTATTTGCCTATGATGATCCGAATCTAGTAATTTCAGAAAATCCAATTGTGTTAAACTATAATCAGACTCGGGAGGTAGGATTGACTGCTTTTGCTACAAAAGAAAATATAGGGCAAAACGCTGTTCAGATGAGTATTGTCAGATATCCAGAAATATTACCAGCAGGAATAATAGCCGAGTTGACTAAAGTAAATATTCCTATGACGATATTTTTGGTATCCTGTTTTCCAGTAGGAATGATAACCCTGATTTGTTATGGGGTAGATCGGAAAGTTAGTAGGATGTGATAAAAATGAAAAAGATTAAATTCAAAAAAATATCGTTTAGAAGAGACATAAGGAGAGGACTTGTTGTTTTGTTCTGTATCATGATGGTTTTTTCCATCTGCATTACGGCTGTTGCCTATCAGAAAGATACAACTGCTGATGAGACTGTTGACGTATATACGTACAGCCAAAGCGGCTTGTTTGATTTCACATTCAATCTGGGAAATAACTCGGTCTACAACAAGACATCAATAAAACCAGAACAGGATGTCGTATTTAGAAAGATTGTTGACAGTATCGACGCATCGTTTACATATGCATATCGTGGTGATGAGGATGCGGAAACAAGAGGAGAATATCTATTGAAGGCTCGGGTGGTAACTGATCTCTGGGAGAAGGAGTACACCCTTGCCCCAAAAACGGAGTTTGTTTCAACTACATCTACAGCGAATTTTACTGTTTCTTTTCCAATAAATATAACCTTTTATGAAAATGTTGTGGTGGAGATTAATGATGAAATCGGTATCCGGGCAAAAGATCCTGTGCTTTCTTTGAACTGTAAGATTATTGTCCATTCGGATTACCTAAAAGGAATTGTCTATGATTCGTTTTCACACTCTCTCAACATCTCACTATATGAGGATGTTATAGAGTTTGATGGTGATTTTTTCCAATCGGTTGCAGGTAGCCGCACAGGCATGCAGCAGGTGTTTTTGCAGAATGTAATAGATGAACGAAATATGTGGTCAATAGCATCGGTATCTTTTTTTATGCTGTTTATCTGCTTTGTTTTTGGGACCGGGAGTATCGTTGAGCAGCGTAGCAGGATAGAGAAGATGTTCAGAAAGATTAAGAAAAAATACGGTGACCGGATTGTTGAAACAGGTGAAGTCCCTACGATTGCAGAGGCGAATACTATTGTTGTAAGGTCGTTTGATGATCTGATGAAGGCAAGTGAGGAACTGGGGAAGCCGGTGATACAGTATACACCTACAGAAAACCAGGGTGAAAAGCAGATGTTCTACGTATTTGACGAGACGGTAAATTACAAGTATGAGATGCCGAATGGTGAGAAAGTTAAGCGTGTCGCCATCTGTCCGCAATGCCAAAGCAAAAACATATATGAAGCCTATCCTGGAGAAAAGGTTTTAGTGACCTGCCCAAACTGTGGCAATAAGGGCATTGTCTCATCCGAGCAAGAATGTCAAAAAAAGAATAGATCAACAAAAAAAGCTAAATCAAAGGCGGGGATTACAGATCTAGTCAAACATATTAAAAGCAAAATGAAAAAAAAGAAAGACTTTTAAACCTAAGACATACTTGCATAGCCAAATATTATATAAAAAATAGTGAGTAGTTACAGGGGTTGTATGTATTGTTTTTGTCTTGGAGCGATGTAAAGTGGGGGGAATAAAGAATATTTATTGATTACAGAAAAATACCGAAAATATTATATAATTGAGTAGTATATTATATCGTATGTACACAAGAAAAAGGGAAGCGGGGCTTTCTGATATCTTGCTCATAGAAACGAAGGGGCAATAACCCCTATAAAAACAAAAATAGAAAACAAAAAGAGGTCGAAAAAATGAAAGCGAAATTTAGTAAAATAGGCAGGCGAGGTAAGATAGTGCTGGCTGTACTTATAGCAGCAATGTTCATAGGTGTAGCAACAGCAGCACTACTTCCCCACTATGGAAAAATAACAACGACAGTAGATGTTGAACAGTCGGTGACACTCGATGGTAAAAGTATGCCAGCGTCAGGTGAGATAACAGATGAAATAAACGGAGTTGCAGGTGACCTTATACTTGGAGACAACCATTTGTTAACAAATAATGCAGACAAAAAGATAGTAATTGATTTGGATGATTACAAAGAAACAAAGTGGCCACAGAGTGGTCATGGTGGTTTGAAAACAGCATATCCAGAGTATCATTTGGATGCGACAGTTGATGACGATGCATTCTACGTTACATTGAGCGGCAATATAATATGGGAAAATTTCAACAGTGCTTCGTTCGACTATTTGATGGACAGTGACGGTGGTAACCTATGGATACCGCAGATGAACATAGTTCTTAGAGATGATCAAGGAGAAGGACAATATTATGCGGCATGGCACTCGTTCAGAACAGGAATAACTGGAGTGGTTGGTGAGAGAACATCCATGACATATGAAAAAGGTGATTTCTATATATACGAATTACCAAGTTGGGCATTAATTGGATTGTGGGATGGTATTACAGACCAAGATTTAATAGACAAGATAAACCTTCTTCAGTTCAGTTATTTCACGAGACAAGCAGGCGACACATCCATTGACCCTGATAATCCACCGGTAGCTGAACAAAAGGTATGGCTATCCAACTTTGCTACAAGTCCATCAAGAGATATTACAGGAATCGGTTTGCCAGCATCAAGTCAAGGAACAGTATTGCAGAATTTATGGTTTAGAATGCTCTACATTTTTGAAGACATGGCATACCCAGGAATTTACGAAGTAGAAACAAAAGTCAATTATATAGGAACGCTGTAAAACCTTTAGAGCCTTCGGGCTCTTCTCTTTATTTTTTTAAAGAGATTAAATAATGACGAAACATAATGTAATTTGGTATTATTTTACTTTACTTTGTTTATTGTTATCTGTATCTATGCCTTTGTCTGCAACGGAACAGGGGATAATAGTAAAACCATCATCTTTTACAGTTGATTTAATTGGAGGATGTAATACTACAAGAGATATCACTGTTAGATGGACTGGTAGTGACACTATTCAATGCTTCATATCGACAAATATAACATCAGATTGCCCTAGAAACGATAGTGAAGGCATAAACGTAACTTATTCTGAACCCTCGCCTTTCGATTTACCTTCTAACGTTGATTATACTGTTGAAATGAAGATCGAGGCAGCGATAAATATAATGCCAGGAAATTATACCATAACAACAAATTTTTCCTGTGAAGCTGAAGAACCAGAAGATGATGATGAAGGTGATGGTGGCAAAGGCCGTGGTAGAAGTCCAGCTAACATCCCTCCGGTAGCGGATGCATCAGCGGGCGAACTGTACACTGGTTATGTTGATGAGGAGATAACGTTTAATGGATCAAAAAGTTCCGATATAGATGGAACGATTACCGAATGGTCCTGGGATTTTGGTGATGGAAATAATGGCACCGGAGAGGTAACATCACATAATTATT
The DNA here is from genome assembly GCA_030616985.1 of Thermoplasmatota archaeon. GTDB lineage: Archaea > Thermoplasmatota > E2 > DHVEG-1 > DHVEG-1 > JAUWWG01. The sequence continues at coordinate 4,085 of JAUWWG010000102.1, read as the reverse complement.
CAACCCCAGGGACCTACAATGTTACTTTAACAGTAACAGATAATGATAGGAATACTGACACTTATAAAACTACTGTAATAATAATGCAAGCGAACAGACCGCCAGATTCTCCACTCGTAGATGGAGTAATGTTAGGTAATAAAACCGTTGAATATGCTTACACTGCTGTGTCAACCGATCCTGATAATGACACTATCCGGTATTTCTTCGATTGGGGAGATGGCACCAATACAATCTCTGGTTTTTTAGAAAGACGCTTAATCTATAACACAAGCCATAACTGGACAACTAGCGGAGTATACACGGTAAGAGTCTATGCCGAGGATAAAAACAATGGTGTATCCGGTACAACGGAGATGACTGTCTTTATTGATGTAAACGTGCTGTTTATTGATGATGTAATCCAAGGCTACATCCTTGATACCGATGCTGATGGGATCTACGATATATTTCATAACAATGCAACAGGAGACGAGACAGATGTTGAACTACAGAACAATGGAAACTATCTGATAGATGGAGATGGTGATACCATGTGGGATTATGAATACGACCCTGAGACAAACGTGCTTGTCTCATATCCTCCATTGGAGGAAGAAGATATGGCACCATGGTATGTATTGTTTGCATTGATATTGGTGGTTGCAATAACTGTAATCATTTTTGCATATTTTTTACATAGTATTAAAAAACAAAAAAGGGATAAGGGGCAAAAAAAGAAGAAGGCAATAAAAAAAGCTAAATAAATAAATATATTAAAGGTAAAAAAAGCTGGTTTCAGAGTACTCTATATCTCCATTAGTTCACAAAGTAAGGCAAGACCTTGCTCTTCTGTCTCTATCCTCTTCTGTATCTCTCTTTGGATGCTACCAATGATTTCTTTTTTTGGCCTGTTGAGCCGATATTCGAAACGTGGCCGGCCCAGGCCTTTATTTGGTATTTTCGAAGTCTTTACCCATTTTCTGTTGATCAGGGCATTTATCCCCTGGCTGACCTCCGGTTGCTTGAGTCTCGTGCTTTTTTCAATGTCTTTCGCCGTAACCCCCCCTGTTTTAAACAAGAAGAGGATGATATGTGCTTCCATCTTCGAGAAACCGAGGCGATGGAGGGCTTTAACTGCTTTTTGTTCTTTTTCTATCATCGTATTTTTTTCCATATCATTCATTGTATACTATTATATAAGTTGTCATATTTAAATATTTGCTAGGAACAGAAACAGTTTCTGAACTCGCTTTTGTAATCAACTGAAGGGTAAAAGATGAAAACTCGTATGCAGAAGTGGATACAAATTAAAAAGGACAAAAAACATCATTACCGTGGAGAACAGATAAGAGATGTTATGAGAAAATTGAAAAAGATAAGACTGAAAAAAGCGAAAAAGCTATATATGAGATTTTCTTGTATAAAATCAAATAAGTGTAGCTAATGAATAAAAAACTCTTGATACTTGGAATAGTGGTTTTACTCTTATCTGTTGGATTGAGCGGATGTACAGGTGAATTTGAAAAAGACTTTGAAAATGGTAAACCAAAAATTGTTATCAAAGACTACGAAATAATAGTAAGCAGCGCGAGTATAGATAGAATTTACATTGATAGTATTAATATATTGTTGAAGAATGAAGGTGACTCATCAGTAAGTTTGGGATATATAGTTCTTACATCAGGAGAAAGTGAAATTAAAAGTCCAGAGTATTCTGATATAATAGATGCGGGAGAAGAAAAAAATATTTCTGAATCCACTTATGGCTATCTTGATAGAAAGATAGGCACAGAGATATTAAACGCCACGCTAAGTATCCTCACAACATTTCCAGAAAAAGTGATAGCTGAGAAAAATATCACTGTTCCTATACCATTTATCAGAGTTGGAGATACAATACCTGAAGTTGGTTGGGGGTTAACCAATATGTCTATGACTATACTTTCTTATATGGAGGGCGATATCGCAGTAACTTATTCTATTTCCCAAGATGAATATATTACTTGGTCTCCATTAGAAGGTAGGAAATTTATTGTTATTACTTTTGAATTTCAAAATAACTGGATAAAACCACAGAGTACTCCATATCTTCATGAAGGAGAGATTACTACTGATAAAGGATATATTTATCCTATATGGGATTATAGCTCAGAGCATGGTGAATATAGAGATTCAACAGAAGCTGAGATTAGCATCTATATTGGGAAACATGGAGCTTTGGTAGAGTTATTACCTGAAGAATCGGGTGTTGTGGGTTGCATTGTTTTTGAAATACCGAAAGAGGAAAAAGTGATGGAAGCAAGTATTGATCATGTCCCTTATCCCATATTATTGGGAGAGTGAGAGTTGCTAAAGGTTGCTAAAAGTAGGGGTAAGAGCTCCGAATTGGTATTCAGTTGTTTTTTTGCCTCCGCTGGCATAAACATGGAAGACCCATTCATCACAATCCAAAAAAACAAGAGGCGAAAAAAGAAGGGATACTATAAGAACTAGGTAATTTATTTTTATTCTTAAAACTAATATTGTTATAATAGAGCCAATAGCGCCTAAGGTAAAAACTCAATGGGGATAAGGATAAGTATGGATGAGTGTGTTTTAGCGAGACATTTACTCGACTTAAATCAGTTTTTACTATATATTAGTAGAAAGAAATCATATAACTTTTCAATCTCAAGGTTCAACTTGCTATCTTTAACTATAGAGAAATTCACATCAGATAATAGTGAGAGTTCAAAAAAAATAATCCTTATATACACTGTGTAGAATTTCATACTATATTCGTGCCGTTACATGATCTGGAGAAAAATTTACAATAACATCGTATTCACCATACGTATCGAGTGCCTCTATCAAGTGCACGCCCTGTTTTTTGGTAATCCTGCCGCCATTCTCTTTATTACGAGATCTACAAATGCTTTAGATACCGCAGTTAATTCTAAATTATGTTACATGGAGAGTTGCCCTATTCCCCCCATCGATAATAGTTATGTAACCCTGAATAGTATTATCGTTCTTTAATTTTTTTCTTCTCTGCTATGGTAATATCCTCTGTGTGGCTGTGTGCAATGTAAAACCGCATCATGTAGACAATTTGATTGGAATATGGTCTACACTCCTTCTCAGAAAGTTTCTTTAATGTCTCCAGATCTTCTTTGTCGATACTTACTGTTACTCTTACCATATTTTCATCATTAATCATAACTAAACACCACTTTAAAAAAGAATTCCATACATTTAAGTAATTCTGTCTACTTATTCTACTCATTATTGAAATTATCATTTATTTTACCTAATTTTCTATTAATATGTAAATGTACTATACTATTTAAATAATATTACATAAACTTTATATATTATGTGTTATATTACTATTAATGGGCGACGGCGACAAGAGAGAATTGCCAACTCTTTGTTTTGAAGTTGGAGGGCTTTTTTCAATATTGCTCTCCCCACTTTCCTCCCAACATTTGGCTCAAAAAAGAAGGTCCGGAATGTGACAATAGAGAACAAACAAAAATCAAACATATGCAATCACCAAGATTGTCAAAAGGAAAAAATTGAACAGACAAATCAGATTTTTGGAGTTTATAGTTTAGTGAATTTGTTGAGTGTGAGTGGGATGGGGGTGATAGATAACAAGTAGTAGAGAAGATTTTACAATCTCTAAAAGAGGAAAAAATATGAAAGTAAAAAATCATAAGAGAAGCTGGAAATGGATAAATGTGATCTTTGGGATTTTTTGTTACTCGGTAGATTCGCTGGAAAAGATGGGGGTGTCACCAGATTAATGACAACTATTTTTGAATTGTTCAAAACGATTGGGGGATGGGATTCCCCCACAAAAATATATAGAAATAAGATAGGAGATATGTAATATGAATAAGAAGAAAAAATGTTTTTTTAAGGCTGTTTTTGTAATATCTGTTGCATTGGCATTTATCATGCCTGTAACCGTATTTGCTAACAATGAAGCAATATTGACTGGTGATACATTGGCTGGTGCCATAGTCAGTATAGATCCAGCAACACAGGATGTAGGAAAAGGTATATCATTTACTGTGGATGTTCTTATTAATCCTGATGAGCCGATATCTGGTGGTCAG
>JAUWWG010000109.1 GCA_030616985.1 Thermoplasmatota archaeon | reverse complement strand
GAGACATTAATGATGATGAAAATACTGAGATAAAAGATTTTGTTGATGTTGTATCTCTTCCACCTGATGATCAACTTGATCAATATCAAGTTTTTATTAATGGTGGGGCTTGTGTCCAATATAAAAGTTGGTGGGCACAATCATTTACTCCTAGTGTTGACACTTTAACAAAAATTGAATTATACTGTGATTTACAAGTAGATACTGAGCCAAGGTACTTTGTATGTTCAATAAGGGATGATTTATATGGTGAAGATATAGTATCTCTAGCTAAGAGAGATGATATGCCTGTATGGCCTCCTGAATGGTATGAATTTGATTTTCCCGATATATCAGTCAATCCTGGTCAAAAATATTATATTGTATGTAGAACAGATAGGGAAAATGAGGACCAGTGTTGCGGTTGGGGTTTGTATGCTATTAGTGATGTTTATACCAGGGGTGAAGCATATATATCATGGCCTTTTGATGAAAATTGGGAAGAGGTATCTTGGTTTTATGATTTTGCTTTTAAGACATATGGTCCAAGTCAAGATAGCCCAGATATACAAATTGATGAGATAAATGGTGGTTTCCGTGTAAGTGCTGATATAACTAATAATGGTACTGCAACTGCTACTGATGTTGATTGGTCTATTGATCTCGATGGAGGATTAATCCGTGCTGGTGAGCATACTGAGGGAGTTATAGATGAACTTGCACCTGGAGCAACAGAAACAATACGACAGACGACTTTGTATGGCATTGGCAGGACAACAATAACGGTAACTGCAGGAGATGCAGAGAAACAAGCAACGGGTTTCATTCTAGGACCACTAGTACTAAACGTCCAGGAGATATGATTATTGAGGGAGGAACATATATGACAACAGGTTTGTATAAAAAAGGACTGGTTTTAGGAATAATAGTGCTGTTTATTGGAGCTAGTATTGTACCAAGTGTAAGTGGAGATATTAATGATAATGAAAATACTGAGATAAAAGATTATGTCGATGTTGTATCTCTTCCATCTGATGATGAACTTGATCAATATCAACTAACATCAAAGGGAGCAACTGGTATGTTATATTCAGCTCAATCATTCATACCATCTTTAGATGTGTTAACAAGAGTTAAAGTTATGTTAGGAAGAGATGGTAACCCTACTAAAGATGTGAGAATATCTATTAGAGGTGACTTGAATGGTCCTGATTTAACAAATGCTCATTGCCCAGCAGATTTAATTCAAGCAGACGAAGTAGGTGAATGGATTGAATTTGATTTTCCGGATATTAATGTTATTCCTGGTAAAACATATTTTATTGTTTTTTATGATCCTAATTGTGATGAATTTGATAATTACATTTGGTGGGCAGAATCACCTTATGGAATGAGCTTTGGTTTTTGGTATTTTAAGGGCGCTGTATGGTTTGGTGATTTTAATTCTTGGACAAAACAACCATGGTATGATTATTGTTTTAAAACATATGGATGCAATGAACAGGAAAATCAACCACCTGAGCAACCAACTCTAACAGGGCCCATTAGTGGAGACGAAAATAATGTTTATTTTTTTAGAGCAACTTCATATGATAACGATGGAGACGATATTTATTATATGTTTGATTGGGGAGACGGTTCCCAAAGTACATGGGTTGGGCCTGTACAACAAGGAATACTTTTTACCTATGCACATCTATGGGAAAATGGTGGTATTCTTCCTGTTAAAGTAAAAGCAAAGGATGTTTATGGGGCAGAAAGCCCTTGGTCAGATAAACATTGGATCTCTCTAAATGTTTTAATCGAAGATCCTGTAACTTATGGTTATTGTGATCATAGCTGGAATTGGTTCTGGGATGCTTTTCCAGATTCTGATAGAGGTGCAAGTCATAGCTATGACATTGATAAAAACGAAGCCTATCTATATATTGGAAAAAATTACGCTTTTGAAGGAGCTAGTCCAGCTTATTGGGCTCATATTCTAACCAGTATAGGATGTCAATGGAAAAACCCATACCAGGGAGCTGATTTATCAGGCTTTAAAAACGCTAAGATTACTTATTACGGATCTTATAAGGGGAGTCTTGATTCGGAGAAGGGTCCAATTTTAGGCCTCATTTCAAGTAGCGCTCGATACAAAATCAATCTGTATGCATTTAACATAGATGTAACATATCCTATTCCATATTATAGAAATGTTGTTTCCAAATATATTGATGGCGGTAAATCTGATAGTTATCAAAGTTCCTTTGTGTATAGTCTAAATAACGTAAAAATTAATATTGAGAAAAATTATGGCCTTCAAATTGAATCTCGCATTGATACATATTCTCCAGTGGTAGTAGTGATTGAACCTTCTCCTGATCCCCCATTTTTTGGTTTTGGAACTCAAACATTACATGCCTATGGTTCATTCTCAAGTTCTACCCCATCAGGTTACACAAAGTTGAATAAAATAAAAATCGAATGGATATGAATGATATTAATTCGATCCATGAATAGTAGAAATGACAAAAATCATAGCCTTTAACAAATAATCCATTGTTTCTAAGCTTCCTTGAGAATCATCCATATCTGTTCCCACTGCTACGACAACTGTTTGGACTGTAGCTCACAAAAATCTCTCTTTTCCTTTTTTTAATATCTTAACAATGGGATATATTTTTAAGACATTACTCCTTATGCCCATCTAATGAAATGGAACAAAGACTTCACATGGGACAAGTACTTCAAACAAGTTGATATTTACCAAGGTCGCAGTCATTGGACTGATTTGAAAAACCTTCTTTTGAAACTGAAAAGTAAGTGATTGGTGTGACCAACGATTCTAAGATTGTAAACGGAGTGCAACATAAGCAGTGTAGCAAATGCAAACGATTCAAGCGGCTAGATGAGTTCTACAAATTCGGTCGTGGTGCTTTTGGTGTAATGAGCATCTGTAAGGAATGTATAAAACAGTATGAGCTGGGGCGTAGGGAAATCCGGCAAAAAAGATGTAATGACCGATACAAGAATGACCCAGAATACCGAGAGCGGAAAAAACAAAAAAGTCGAGAATGGAACAAAGCTCATCCAGAACAATCCAAGGAGTGGAGAAAGAATCATCTAGAGCGGTTTAGGGCATATCAAAGGGAGTATAAACGAGAATACCAGAGAAAGCATCAGAGGGAATATCAAAAGGAATGGAAACGGACTCATCCAGAACATTTAAACAAATATCGAAAGAAAAGTATAAAACAAGATAGTTAATAACGTCAGTGGGGGAGGCTTCAGACTGACGAAAGATTTTATCATCTTTTTCTCCACATGCTGAGGCTTCCCTTTACTTCTCCCTTGGCATCGAATTTTAAGATAAACAGATGTAAGGTAAAGCGAGTGGAGAGAATGGGATGGTATTACGCTCTGTCATCTTAAGGGAGGGACAGAGTATAGTTAAAAATGACTCCCCACTCAATAATATATTAGTGATTTCTAGTATAAATATATTCTTACATAGCTGAAGTTATACGGCATGAATGTATCAAATAAAAAACAATCGTAATGTTTAAATTAGATAAGGAGATTCTAAGGGAGACAAAGGGAGGTAAAAGAAAATATGCGAGGTGGAATACTTGCGACGGGAATATTACTATTGATTTTTGGAATGTTCTTATATTTTACTGGGAATAATATGATACAAGAGATTGAAGCATATGACGTTTATGATATCCCCATAAGTGAACTTCTTAAAACTCTTAGTCAGGATGTACGGAGACAATATGAAACTGGACAGTCGATGGTGATGTTCGGCGGTATTCTTGGTATTGTTGGTTTTATATTATGTATTGCAGGTATTGCTATAACTGGCAATGAATCAGAAAGTATCGAAAAAAACCTATCGAACGAAAAATCATCTAAATCAGATAGAAGATGTCCAAGCTGTGGAAGAGCAATACCTGAGTATGCAATCTTGTGTCCCTTTTGTGGTAAGAAATTTGCAAATCATTTCGAGGGAGAGAAAAAACCACTGAAGAAACTTCCCCAAAAAGAAGAACAGCCGGTTGAAGAGGAACTACTAGAGGGAGTAAAAGACGAAACTACTAAGGAGGAGAAAATTGAAGAACCAAAACCAAAAGAAGACAAGGTTGCCAAAGAACAAGAGATTCAAAAATCAAAATTCTGCTTTGAATGTGGGGCTAAATTAGAAGATTCCTCTAAATTTTGTCCAATGTGTGGTACTAAGCAGGAGGAATCCTGATGATAAAACATTGTATAGAATGTGGCTTCGAATTAAAAAAAGGACATAAGTTTTGCCAAAATTGCGGTTCTAATATCCCAAGTGAACTACCAGAAAAAATAAAACATTGTCCCGATTGCGGAAATAAAATCCAAGAGAGGCATAAGTTCTGTGACAATTGTGGTTTTAATATACCTGAAAAAATCGAACAAAAAGAAGAAATCGATGAAAATTCTGAATTAGATGATGAAGAATCTAGCATTTTGAATGAAGAACAAGATGATAAAACATTTACACGTGAAGAAAAAGATGTTCCTAAGACTAAATCCAAATCTATGAAATATTTGTTTATTGGAATAATTTTGATTGCTATTTGTATTATTGCTGTTGCCTCAGTTGTTATGATTAATGAACCACCAATCGCTTCTATTACTGCAACTCCCACTAGCGGTACTGCACATTTAACAATATCGTTTATAGGTTCGGGGACAGACAAAGATGGTAGCATTTCAAAATATTACTGGACATTTGGAGACGGCGAATCGTCCAACACAAAGAACCCAAGTCATACATATCAAACAAGTGGGACTTACACTGCAAAACTCACTGTCACAGATAATGAAGGCAGTACTGATTCCAGCACTATAAAAATTTATGTCAAGAATAGTATTCCAACAGCATATACTTCAGCAACTCCAACAAGTGGTCCATTCCCTCTGTCTGTTAAATTTACAGGGTCTGGTTCAGATTCAGATGGATATATTGATTCATATTACTGGACATTTGGAGATGGGAGCAGCTCGTATTCACAAAATCCAACACATACATATTCCTCTTCTGGAACTTACACTGCAAAATTAAAAGTGACGGACAATGAAGGTGGAATCGATAGCGATTCCATTATAATAGAGGTTTCCAGCGAGCCGGATGATGATGGAGATGGCATTTCAGATTATGCTGATAATTGCCCAAATGATTATAATCCTTCACAAACTGATACAGATAATGATGGTTTAGGTGATAGTTGTGACCCTGATGATGACAATGATGGTTATTTAGATACTGAAGATTATGTTCCAGATAAAGATGCAAGAATTAAAATTGAATTAGAAAATTTTGGAGTTATAGACCCAGTCGACGGATGGCCAGACGATGGTGAAAAAGCCCAAATATACTTTGAAATTTGGATTGATGATGTTAAGACATCAAGATACCCCTCTGGAGAAGATTATCTTGAGGTTAATATTGGTCAAACTTACGAAATAAACTGGATTTGCTATTATGATGTCCCAGACGATGAAATGACGCATACAATAAATATTAGAATGTATGACATGGATTTCATCGTCTTTGATTCAGACGATTTAGTGGATATTGATGGTCAGGACGAAACAAAAGGTCTAACAGTTGAATATAACATAGTTACAGGGGATTGGGCGGGTGATGATAATGACGGTTATACAAATGGGAGCCATGATGGAACAGGTGGTTCGGACGACGACGATGGATTTTTAAGTTATGAAATTAACACCGTCTAAGTGTATGAATTAATTATTCCATTATCAAAAATAGCGAGTTATGAATTAGAAATATATTATGAAATGTGAATAACCACCTCTTGAAAAGGCGGTTTGGGATATGCTAATAGAATATCAAATGCTATATTTTATTTCATAAGGTTAAGTGTGAGGTGAATTCACATAAAAAAGAAAATTAACGATATAGAACTTTATATTGAAAAATACGGCAGTGGTAAACCAATTGTTTTTTCCTATGGTTGGTTAGACGACTGCTCTATATGGAGTTCTCAAATTGATGCATTCGCTAAAAACAATACAAAGATTATCTATGACCATAGAGGACACGGTTTATCTGATAAACCTAAAGGAGACTACTCGATAGAAGAATTATCAGATGACTTGTATTCTCTTATAGAAGAATTAAGACTTGAAAAAACTATAATCGTTGGTTTTTCGCTTGGAGGTATGGTAGCCCTAAGATTTGCCATTGAACATCCAGACAGAATCATAAAATTAGTACTAGTGGGTACAACCGCAAAAATGGCTCTTACTATGCATATAATTAGGATTTTGAAGTATGTTCTGTCATATAAAACAATTGCAAGAATTGTCTGCAAACGTAAATTTTACAAACCATCTGAACAGATTATAGAAGATGCATTATCCAGAGCGATGAAAGTAGATAGATATGTGGCATACAAGTGTTTAAATGAATTCACGAAAAACTATGATATAAGAGATATGATTTCCTTGATTAAAGTGCCAACTTTGATTATCGTCGGTGAAAAAGATAAACTGAACCTGAAAGCAAGTAAATACTTGAATAGAAAGATTAAAAACTCGGAATTGAGAATTGTATCAGGTAGTGGACATACGGTTATGGTTGAGAAACCTGATGAATTTAATCATATCGTAGGAAATTTCATTAGGAAATAGGGAAAAAATCATAGTAAATCATATCTAATAATATGAAAACTAATCTGAAAATAACTATTTATGGAATTGTAGGTTTGAGGGAATAAAATGCAAGATGCCTATGCAAGACATGTAGAAAAAAGAATCAAAGAACTGCATGAGAGGATGGTTAAATCTAAACTGCATTCTACAAAGAAGCGCAAGAATTGAATAGTTACCTCGATCTTGGATCATCAACAACAATTTGTTCTAAAAGTATTTAGGAAATGGAATTGGTCTAAGACATTTACCTTCTTGTTTTCCAGAACAAAAATAATTCCCATCTCCATTTTATTAATGCTTGTATACTATTCATTGTTTTCCTCGTTTTTTTTATTAGACCAATATATCAAATAGAATGTAAATAATCCAATAATTAATATTACAACTATTTGTAAAAATTCTCTGAGTACAAATCCCCAAATTATGAATATCAAGTAAAAAACTAATATCCAAAAATAATAACTCCTTTTCATAAACGATTTTAATAAACGTACTATTCTATATCTTAATTTTTCCGGGTGTTCTATAACACTAACAAATGATGGAAATCTGTTTTCCTCAAAATCAGGAAAAAGATTAAAAAAACAATAGTAAAGAAAACATCCTACTGCTTTAAGAATAATAAAATATAGAAATGGATTTGGATAATTAGCACCTAGCATCTGAAGTGTTTCTTTAATAAATGGAATTGTTGCTAAATATATAACTCCAAGACCAATAGATATAACAAGTAATTGGGAACCAGATACCATAATTACTATTT
>JAUWWG010000127.1 GCA_030616985.1 Thermoplasmatota archaeon | reverse complement strand
CTCTTGGTGCAGTTTGGTTTCCACTGCTTGTCCATCCACCATCAGTTGCATATGACCAAGCTTTGTAATAATAATGGGTTCCAGCATCCAAGCTTGAATGACTAAATGGCGACGTAACATTTCCATCAGCATCAACAGGTGTTCCGTCACCTTCATTCCATGGACTCGGTGGAGAGTTTTGAGCGTATTCTATATATGCTCCATCTCCACCTAATTCATTTGTCCAAGTAAGATTGATTTGTGTTGTACCATACAAAGTTGCAGTAAATGCTGATATATTGTCTGGTTTGGTTAAAAACATTTGAACTCCTCCACTTTCATCCCATCCTTCGCTGTTGTTTGCTTTTGTGTCGAAGTAGTATAGTTTTCCTTGTGTTAGTGTCGTCTCTCCAGTAGTGTCATTACTGAAATCTGAGTTATTTGCAACAACCCCTTTAGATAAGTTAAATATTGGACTGCCGAAATCATTTGTATCATTTAATAAGAAATAACAAGTCGAATCAGCTAAACCATTGTTTTGTAGGTATCCATGCAATGTCGCATTGGTTTCTTCTATTCCTGTGCCTGCATTTGTAACAACAATTGGTAGACTAAATGTAGTATAAGTACAATAAAGATTATACTCGTAGGCATAATCATTTAAGCCAGCTCCCCACGTTGGATAAGTTTGTGTGTTCTCTGCACCTGTACCTCCCTGATAATAATACTGAAATGCATCATCAGCGAAAAACACAACTGCATAATTATTAGCAGCATATACAGTTGGTTTAGGGTCTTGGAAATTAAATACAAACCAACCACTACCACCCGTGGTAAGTTCCTCTGTGCCATCTACAAAAGTATAATCATTCGCACCATTTTGTATATACAAACCACATTTGATTTCTTCACCAGCAGCCCAACCAGTACCTATCCGGAGAGAGATACTATCAGCAATACCATCAGAAGCAGGTGATGCTATAGGTCCTTTTGTACGGTCGGCACTGCTAGTACCAGTAGAACCGAAAGGACTTGAGTGTCCAAAAATCGGGTCAATTTCAAAACTATGTCCTTCAGATAAAATCTGATTGCCAGTAATCATAAACCAGAAAGCATCATTGCCTTGAATCTCTTTGATCCCATGTCTCACAGATATAATACCGTTCTGAACAAGCGGTTTGATATCACTCCAATTGAAATAGACTATATAATCCTCTGTTTCATTTGCAGGATAAGTCAAGACATATTCATAGTCGCTACTTTTATTAATATAATTTTTAACTCGTGCGTCAATGCCAAATTTAAATCGATATCTGGTTGTATATGGACTTGTGAAATTAAGTATTGTTTTTTCATAGTTATTACGTTCACCTTCACCTTCATCTTCGATGATTATTTTTGTAATATTCAAATATTCATTTAAATTAGTACCTTGAAATTCTGTAACCCATTGCTCTTGCACCGGATGCCATCCTTCCATCTGCCAAGAACTATGACGTCTAAACAAACTCCAGAAATAGCTCAAATTAACGGTTTTCGTTTCTTTAACACCAAAGCTGTTTGCTGGTGCTGTAAAGTAAATATACGGTTCAACTTTCTCGGGTGATGGTTCTGGTTCTTCATATTCATCATCTTCTTGCTTGGTGTAAACATAAAATACTATTTCCTTTTGCACAGTCTCATTCTCAAAGGATACCAAAGCCTGAACCGAATAATTACCAACAATCACAGGTATAAACTGATAATCAAATCTACCATCTGAAGTATTTAAACTTAGAGAGGAATTATATCCAGGACCAATAATCAATAAGTCAACAGATGTGCTTATTAATGAATTATTATACGAAACATTACCCTGAATTAACACAGTTTCATTGACAATATAACTCTTTTTATCACTGCGCAATGAAATGTTTAACCCAGCAGAAATAATCGTCTGATTTGATGTCCTGTTTTCATTATCAACATCAATCGGCGGCGTTGTTGTATTTGAAGAGTTATTCTCCACATCGAATGTTTCATCTGGTATGCTGCCCTCGGTCTCATTTGCTACATCATCCTGGGGTAAAACACTCCATCTAACATCTGCATGATAGGATGTGTTCTCATCATCTAATGCTGTAATCGTTGCAACATATTCACCTATCTCTACATCACGAACCACCCACACTCCCTGCCACAACTGCTCCGTGGAAGAATTATCAGACAACAACAAATCAATAGATTCAATACCGCCAAAATCAGCCTTAACAAAACGAATATTGTAAGAGGTTGGTACGGTTACATTTACTAATAAAGGATCACCATCATGAATACTTTCTGGGTCGAGAGAAACGGAGAGCACACCAGGGTCGGAACCGACTGGCAGAGAGAGAATGGAAGCAAAAGATATAGCAGCAAATACCAAGAGAAACGATAACAATACCGATAAAACCCTTCTAATAGGCAAACTGAGGACTATGCCAAGAGTTTTTTTATTCCTTCCACGATGCCGTACTCTTTCGACAAGATCTTTTTTATAAATAAATCGACGTACGTCAAAATGTGTTTCTTTCTTTAATGTATTTTTTGAATACACACAAACATTTGACTGAACAGTTGATTTCTTTGATAATGCTTCATTATCAAAAAATTGGCTCTCCTTTGAATCTTCAACCCTCTCCTCAAGAGAAGAAACCTTGCTTTTAGCGAGAATATAATCCACTAAATCCTCAATGTTATCGATAGATTTAGCATTTGTCTTACCTGAACAAATACAAGCTAAACGTTGGTAGAGATGGCTATCAATATTGTCGTTTTCGAGTGCTTTCTTCTTCCGTTCAAACCACTTTAAGAACGCCGAAATAATCCCCACCCTTTCTTATTTGCAGTAACTCTAATAAATAGTTAGTTTTTAAATGTTGTCTTAATTACCAGGTGGAGTGCTAAACTTTTCACAAAAAGAGGTGTTTTTAAACAAAAATATGTCGTGCATATACTTGACAAGGAAAAGCGATAACTTAATCAACGGATTATCTGATTTTCCACACGGATTACAATGTTTGAAGCTAAAGTAACCGTAAGACTAAAAAAAGGCATTTCAGATCCAGAAGGAGTTAATACTCTTAAGGCACTGCATCTACTTGGTTTTGAAACTGTAAAGAATGCTAAAACAATCAGAACTTTTGATCTTTTGATAGACAGAAAAAACAAAAGTGATGTAAAAAAAGATGTTGAACAAATGTGCCAACGATTACTAACAAATCCAGTTATTCACACATATGAAATAGAAATCGAAGAAAAATAATATCACATGGGGAGTAAGATGAATTTAGACAGTTTATTTAAAAAAAAGAAGGTTTCTTTTGATTTTTATGAAATAGATCTTTTATCTGCATCTGATAAAAATCTAAAAGAGATAAGTGATAGGATGGGACTCGCCATTTCTGGAGAGGAGATGAAAAGGATTAAAGAGTATTTTCAAACTAAAAATAGAAATCCAACAGATATTGAGTTAGAAGCGCTTGGGCAGGCATGGTCCGAACATTGTTGTTATAAATCCTCCAAAATCCCACTAAAACAGCATATATATGGTATCAAAGAGGATAAAATAATTGCCCGTGAAGATGCAGGAGTCATAGAATTTGATGACGATCATTACTATTGCGCTGCTTTAGAATCCCATAACCACCCTTCTGCAATTGAACCATATGGAGGTGCTGCAACTGGTGTTGGAGGTATAGTTCGAGATATCGTCTGCATGGGAGCTCAGCCAATCGCATACATCGATCCATTATTTTTTGGTCCATTGGATATTACATTTGACAAACTTCCAAAAGGAGTGAAGCATCCTGTATATCTGTTTAAAGGCGTTGTTGATGGGATACGAGATTATGGAAACCGTATCGGTATTCCCACATTGTCTGGTCAAGTGTATTTTCATGAGGGCTATACTGGCAATTGCCTTGTCAACGTGGGCTGCATTGGAATCATGAAAAAAGAGGAGATGATCCATAGCAGAGCAAAAGCTCCTGGAAATGTATATGTATACGTAGGTGGAAAGACTGGAAGAGATGGAATACATGGCGTAACATTCGCATCAGCAGAGCTCACAGACGAAAGCGAAGAGAGCAGCAGATCTGCCGTACAAGTTGGGGACCCCATTACCAAAGAACCAGTAATACATACAACACTTGAATGTAATAGAAAGGGATTGCTGGAGGGGTTGAAGGATTTTGGCGGAGGAGGTCTTTCATGTGTCTGTGGAGAACTCGCTTATGCTGCAGGATTTGGTGCTGAAATCCATCTTGATGACATTCCTCTGAAGGAGGAGGGACTGCACCCCTGGGAGATATGGGTGTCAGAAAGTCAGGAGCGTATGATGTTTCTTGTAAAACCTGAAAATGTGGATAAGGTGCTTCATATATGCAAACAATGGGATGTTACTGCAGTTCCTGTTGGAAAAGTAATAAAGGAAAAAATAACGCGTGTTTTCTATAAAGGTGAAAAAATCCTCGAAATGGATTTAGACTTCTTAACTGGTGGTCCAGTTTATGACAGTTGTACCAGACCATTTGCTCCAATAGATACAGAAAAACATAAGAAAACTGAGAAGAGTTTTACAATGCCTAATTTAAATGACAGTTTGAAGAAACTCCTTGCATCCCATAATATTTGTTCCAAAGAATGGGTAATCCGACAGTATGATCACGAAGTGCGTGGTAATACAGTGATTAAACCACTTCAAGGTAAAATTAATGCCGAATCACATGGTGATGCAACTGTATTAAAACCCCTGGAGAATTCATTTAGAGGCCTTGCAGTAACCGCTGATATAAACCCTCGTTTTATGGAACGTGACCCATACTGGGGAGCATGTTCAGCTGTTGATGAAGTATGCCGTAATCTCGTGGCGGTTGGTTCTAAACCCGATTCACTATTAGATTGCCTTAATTTTGGAAACCCCGAGAAACCAGAACGTATGGGGGAATTTTATGAAGCATGCAGAGGACTTGGAAATATGGCCAGGGAACTTCAGTTGCCATTTGTGTCTGGAAATGTAAGCTTTTATAATGAATCTGTAAAAACAGCTGTTCCACCAACTCCTGAATTATTTGGGGTTGGTATTGCCCCAGATATTAGAAAATGTATAACCTCTGATCTCAAAAAAGAGGGT
Organism: Thermoplasmatota archaeon; assembly: GCA_030616985.1. Classification (GTDB taxonomy): domain Archaea; phylum Thermoplasmatota; class E2; order DHVEG-1; family DHVEG-1; genus JAUWWG01. The sequence goes on along the minus strand of JAUWWG010000127.1, from coordinate 1,222 downwards.
AATCCAATCTACCTAGTAGGAAAACAAACTGAGGAAGAGATGGGAGGATCTGAATACTATAAGATCATGGGAATCGAAGGCGGAGATGTTCCAAAAACAGATACGGGAATTCTTAGCAAATGCATGAAAGGCATACTCTCTGCTATCGGTAAAGAATATATTGCCTCTTGTCACGATGTTAGTGAAGGCGGCATTGGCGTATGTTTATCAGAAATGATAATAGGTGGAGACATTGGCACCATTGTAGATTTATCAAATGTAAGTAAAAAATTACGATCTGATTTCAAGCTTTTTTCAGAATCAAATACAAGATGGGTTTTAGAAGGCGAAAAACAAAGCAAAAAAGACTTTGAAGAAGCGCTAAAAAAGGAAGACGTGCCGTTTATCAAAATAGGGAAAACCAAAGGAAGGAAATTGATCATCAATGAAGGGGAAAATGCATTGATAAATTTAGATATAAACACTCTAAGAAATATCTGGAAAAACGCTATCTGGAACATTATGGGATGAATAGAACTATTATATGCGATTAAAAACGACATTTATAATAATGTTATAAAATCTTACTTTTTTGTGAAAATTAAAAAGAAGTATTCATGGATATTATTTGCTTTTTTTATGTCCTTGACGATGTCGCTTTCTATATCTTTTGTATTGACATTAATTAATGCAGGTTTAATTCCTGATTTTCTTACTGTATGGATGAGAGGTTTCACTATTGGATTTATCGTTGCATTACCCATAGCTCTGATTGTAGTCCCTATAATGCAAAAGGTTGTTGATAGATTAACTATTGATTAAAACTATTGATTAATTGTGTTATCCATCAACATCATAATCATCAAGTAATAATGTTACAAATGTAAAATTATATAAGTATTTGTTAGTTGATATTATTTAGGTGTAATAAAAGTAAAAAGTAGATGTTTAAAAATTATCTAAGTTTTTTGAGAAAATATTCCATATATGACTGGAAATCTTTGACATAGATTTTTAAAAGTCTCTAGATAATCCAATATTCTAACTGACTTACTATTTGGCATATTAACAGGTAAGGGATCTGACCATTCACTCCATGCTCCATTTTCATCTTGAGCTCTTACTCGTATGTTAAAGCTTCCTTGTTCATCCCATTTATAAGATACTCTAACTGTTTCTCCTGAGGGATAATATTCTGTAATTGTTGTGTTTCCATCTCCCCAGTCAAATAAGTATCTAGTTT
>JAUWWG010000118.1 GCA_030616985.1 Thermoplasmatota archaeon | reverse complement strand
CTTTGAAAATGATTTGGAATTAATAGAAAACAATGTGCGTGATTCGAAAAAAATTGCACCTAAAAGAAGAGAAATACTATCTAAAAAAATAAAAGAAACGGCAGTATACTATGAGATAACGCTCATTTCTGCATCAGATATTGACCATATGCGGAAAGTTATGACGCTAAATGAAATAGAAGTGAACGCTTTTAGTAAGATCATAGAAAAACTAAAACCAGATATTTGCTACGTCGATGCTGCTGATGTAAATGATGAACGATTTGGTAAGAATATACTGTCTAGACTTTCGTTTAAAACAGAGATTATATCCAAACACAAGGCAGATGATATCTATCCTATAGTTGGAGCCGCTTCTATTTTGGCGAAAACTAAGAGAGATGAAGAAGTTCAGATGATAGCACAGGAATTGGAAAAGAAACTGGATATGCCCCTTGGTAGCGGCTATCCTGCAGATCCTGTTACGCAGAGGTTTCTCAGAAAATGGGTAAAAACGTTTGGAAAGCTACCACCCTATACCAGACATTCTTGGAAAACGGCACAAAATTTATTGAAGGAAAGCAAAATCAAAAAGTTAGACGAATTTTAATTTATGTAGCAGATATGCCAGCACCCCCTACGGGCTGGCATGTCCCCCTCATTTATCGTCTTATTAATTCTATAGATGTTGATTTTGATTTATATATGTAAAGGGGAGGTCAATAAATCTATTCAATTCGGTTGTTTGGTTTTCAGAAGCTCATAAGATTGTGGTTATTAATATTACATATATTTTAATATATCTTTTTATATGCTTTTATAACTTACTATGCAGGGATAAAATATACAAAGAAATATGTAAAAATATATACAAATATATCTGTTAGGTTTAATCGACCCTTTTAGATAAGCACATAAGACACTTATTTACACTTGATATTAATTTTTCCGGATTGAGGGGTTTAGACAAGTAATCATGTATATATGCCCCAAATCCAATCATCTTTTTATGATTTCTTGTTCCTTTTCCAGTAATGATTTCAATTTCTATATTTCTTGTTAATCCTCTGTTAACAATCTTTTTTATCGTATCCCATCCATCCATTTCTGGCATCATGATATCCATAAGTACTACTCCGCTGAAGCCTTTTTCCAATTCATTAACACATTTGGCTCCGCTATTTACTGTGATTACTTTATAACCTTGACGTTCGAATAGAGTTCTTAAAGAGAATAATATATCTTGTTCGTCATCAACAATCATTACTTTTTTATCCATTTGTTTCACACCTCAAATCTCATAGAGACATATCGTATCGTGTCACTGTTTATCACTAATGATATATAAAGCTAACCTGCTAAAACGCCAATATGTAAAACTGAATGTTTTAATGGAAATCTATTTTCAATTTAAAAGAAGAGTTTCACTTTGAAAAACAAAAAATGAGGAAGAGGTAGTAAAACTCACTTTTTTTACAAGGGTCAAGTGTATCTTACTGAACTCTAGTTTCAATCCATTGGTTTTCTCACTGATTATTCTCTTGGAATTCCTTCATGAATTCGACAAGTGTCTGTACGCCCTCTACAGGCATGGCGTTGTAGATAGAAGCCCTCATACCACCTATGGATCTGTGACCTTTGAGACCTACGAGATTCCTTGCCAATCCCTCTGCAACGCACTTTGTTTCCAGCTCAGGGGTTGGCAGATTGAATGTCACATTCATCAGTGATCTAGAGTCTTTCTTAGCATGCCCTTTGTAAAAATCATTAGAACTATCTATTACATCATAGAGTATTTTGGCCTTTTTTCTGTTTATTTTCTCCATAGCAGAAACGCTGCCAAGCTCCTTCAGATGTTCAAGGGATAGCTTACATATATAAATTGCCCAACATGGGCCTGTATTGAATAGAGAATCCTTTTCTGCATGAGTCTTCCATTTCTGCATGGTTGGCGTGTTCTCAGGCACCCTTTCCAGAAGATCATCACGTACTATTACTAAAGTAACTCCTGCAGGCCCCATGTTCTTTTGGGCGCCAGCATAAATGACACCAAACTTCTTTGAATCAATGACACTATCCATTATATGAGAAGACATATCACAGACCAGGGGAACATCGCTTGGCACTTTTGGCCATTCATGATATTCAGTTCCGTATATGGTGTTATTCCCCGTGATATGGGCAAATGCCGTATTGCCACTAAACTCTATGTCCTTTGGAATATAGGAAAACGTCTCATCCTCTGAACTGGCAACCACTTTCACGTCACCATAGAACTTCCCTTCCTTGATGGCTTTCTTTGACCAAACACCAGTGTTCACATACTCCATTGGTTTTTTCCCCACCTGGAGATTCAATGGAACCATATAAAATTGAGATGATGCACCACCCTGCAGCCACATGATTTTGTAGTCATCAGGAATGCCCATGAGTTCCCTAACCAAACTCGAGGCTTCCGTGTGCATTTTTGCATATTCCTTGGACCTATGAGAAATCTCCATAAGAGACATCCCCGTGTCATCAAAATTCAAAAGATTTTTCTGTGCCTTCTCCAGAACTGGTAGTGGCAATGTTGCTGGACCTGCATAAAAATTGTAAACGCGTTTTACCATAATAATCACCTTTCTGTTGAAGCAGTGAATATACAAAAGGGATTTAAAGGATTCGGAGGGGAATTTTTTGGTAACAGTTGTACAACAAGCCCTTTATAACTAGAACAACAAAAAAGATGTCGTGAGGAAAAAGGCATGAAGAGATTATTTGTAAAGGCATTAAAAAACAAATTTAATATGGCAAAGGAAGACGCAATCGAGCTTGCCAAAACTGTTGAAGGTATTTTTAATGGTGAAAAAGAAATTGAGGATATGACAATCGATAAGTATGCAAGATCACTGTTTTACGAATTGCAAAGAGAACGACTACTCAAACTCCGAAGAGATGAGTATAAAGAGCAGGGAAAATATATCCGTAAATATTATTGGTCTTTCAATAACGACACAATAAAAGAAGCAGCATATGAAAAATATAAAGAAGAAAAATACCAAATATATCAAAAAATACCGAAAAACGCATGGGTAACTCGCACTTACTGTAACTAATTATTCATAGTAGGTGGATCAAGAAGCATCTTATACTGGTGAAAATCTCGGATATTCTTTTCTTTTTCGTTTCTCCTATTTATGTCTCGCCGTATACTTACCAAAAGTTTACGAAGAAAAACGATGCTTATAAAAAAACTTAAAAACGCCAGTACCAGAGCAAATTGACAGGAGATTTCCCTAAAAACCAGACCAATATCAACTATCATATTGAAAACAAACCAAGACATGGATAACACTGCAAGTAAAAGAGAAAATGTAAATACATTGGCAAGTGTCTTTTTATCAGTCATTTTACCCTTATTGTTGGGTTGTTTTGCGGGTACTTAAGTATTTCTCTAGTTTTTCCTCAAGTCTATGTAATTTAAGACTTGATCGATCCATGATCTCGTTTGCAATATTTACCAGAAGATTAAGATATTCTTCATTGCAAAACAATTTGCCATCCTTTCCAATGGGTGAATCAAGACGCTCCGTGCTACAAATCTCAACAATAATTTTACGACCAGTAGATTTCGCTCCAGAGTTTTTAAACCCGCAAGAAATTGCAGTTTTTAACAAATTATCTGATGCGTCATGTGTATTTGCACCTATGTGCAGTATGGGCGATTGCGCAAGTAACCAAAGCATTCCAGTCTTTGCCTTTTTTGCCGCTCCACCTATTTCATCAGGTTCTATTTTCCTATGCCATTTCCCTAAAAATTCTGCTCCTTTTTTATCACCGAGTTGAGGTAATTCAATTAGAACAATCCTTCCAGCACAGCTACTAGAAGTGTAATATTCATCAGACCCATTTATTATATCCAGTATTGCTTTAATTCCCTCATCTACCTTGTTTTCACTTTTGGCTTTTTCCAATGAATTAAGCGCTTTTTCTTTCGCATCTAAAAATTCTTTTTCCTTGGACATGCTACTCTTACCATATTTTGCTCATTTCATCTCTTTTTTAATTTGAATGTCACGTTTCTTAAGTTCTTCAAAAAAGACCGTACAAGGGACAATCTCCTCAGGGCAAAAAACACCTCTTCTACTTATCACACCATCTTCTAGCATTTGAGCAGTAATTGATATAGGATATGCGGTGGTGCGCATCATCGAAGTGATATCATTTTCTTCATCATAGTAATCTATTATTGTGTAATCAAAAGACAGATTCTTACCATCTTTCATACCCTTACTTAAAATCTTAACTAAAACAACATCCTTTCCATTAATGGGGAGTTTTTCTAACAGAAGAGATGCAAGCAAGTCTCTTGGGGCAACTTGTTGATCTCCAACTTGTATTTTCTCTTCCTTGGCAAATCCAAGATCAAGTAACGTTTTGAATTTCTCACAGTGACCAAGATACCTAATTGTTTTATAATCTAGACAACCTATTTTGTTTTTATAGGTGTACGGAAGTGTGGAGCAACCACCCGAAGTAAGAAACGCCTCCATATCTCCAAAAGGCTCAGGAAACGTTATTGTTTCAATTTCTGTCATAGATTTCTTTTCAGTAATTTTTCCATGATCAAGAACAATTGCATCTTCAATATATTCATTTATAAGCCCATAGGGAGAAAATACGATTTGATAATTCAGAGGAGGCTTTGGATCAATCGGTAACCCCCCAACTCTCAACTTCAAAATATCAACTGAATCCATCTGATCGATGATATCTCGTGCGATAACTGAAACCATTCCAGGAGCCAGTCCACAATCAGGAATAATTGTTACATCATTTTTCTTTGCTTTTTCAGAAAGACTTCGTTGTTTATTGACGATATCATTGTTCCCTCCAAGATCTAAGAAATGTGTTTTTGTCTCAATTGCAATTTTTGTCATATCATAATTAAACCTATAGGGAACTGCTGAGATAACGATATCAGCATGTTGAAAATGTTTCCTAACATCCTTTGAATCATTAACGTTTATTATCGCAAAATCTATTTTTTTGCCTTTAAGAAAGATTTTTGCAGATTGAAGTGTTTGTTCATCTTTATCTGCAACTGTTATCCTGCTAAAATTAGAATATTTTTCAAGATCAAAAGCAACTGCTCGCCCCATCATCCCTGCGCCTAATACTGTAATCTTCATATTATGTCACCAGATGAATTATTTTGATGAGGCGGATAATGCACTTTGTCTCTTTAAATATTTTCAAATGCCTTTATTACAATTTTTTTCTCTTCTTTATCTTGGAGTACCAGTTTACTGAAAATATAGGTCAACAAGAACGATAAAGGAATTCCAATGAATATCGGATCAAGCATATTCCATACATACTCATTGATTAATGATGATCCTATTATCTGCGGTGCTGTTTTGAAATACACGAGGACGTACCAACTCATGGTAAAAAGAAATCCTCCAAGCATTCCTGCCCATGCACCCATTCTGCTTGTTTTCTTCCAATAAAGCATTAGTGTATATGGGGCAAGAAATGTACAAGCCATAAGTCCAAAGAAAAACGAGGTCAGTATTGCAACGACAGCAGGTGGATTTAATGCTATGATAAGAGTTGCGAAAACAATTACCAAGGTTGCAATTCTTGTAATTTTTAATGATTTCTTTTCAGAACAACCTTTCATTAAACCTTTTTCACAAACATCTCTTCCAATGGATGCTCCTGCGGTATGAAACAATGCGCTTGCTGTTGACATCGCTGCAGATAACACTGCAAATAAAAAGAGAAATACAAACCACTCTGGGAATAATTCACTAACAATTAAAGGTATTACTTTATCTGGTGTACCTGGATACGATAATCCATTATTTATCATCAACACATTACAAAGAGGTCCAATACTAAAAGCAGTAAATGTCATCAACAGTATGAATATCCCGCCATAAGGTATTGCACGTCGAAGTGCCTTTTCACTTTTTGCAGAGAGATATCTTACAATGAGCTGAGGTTGAGCAAGAACGCCAATTCCTACACCAAAAATAAGTGTCAATATCATCATAAATGCAGGTGAAAATGTTTCAGGAAATGATGTCAATGTAGTAAATCCAGACGGCACATTTTCCCAGCCCATATCAAGTAATTGATCATGAGATAAAGCAGCAGCAGCTTCATGAGCAGGTCCAACTCCTCCAAGCATTGCATATATTCCAATGGTCAGAATTAACATGCCAGTAAGCATTAGTATGCCTTGAATTGCATGGGTCCACATTACTGCATACAAACCACCTACAACAAGGTATAATCCAACAACAACTGTAAATATTATAACACAAAGCTCATATGAAATACCAAACGTAACTTGGAAAAGAGAGGCTATTGCTAGAAAAACTGCTGAAGCATATGCAATCATAAAAATAGCGATTATCAAGCCTGAAACTGACTGAAGTCTGGTTGAATTAAACCTATTTCCTAGTATCTCAGGTAACGTTACAGCTTTTAATGAAAGTCCCATTTTTCTTGTTCTGAAACCATAAAAAATAAATGCTATGAGAATTCCAACAAAGATGTTAAGAAATGCAAGCCATAAAATGGAAAGACCAAAAATAGATGCAATACCTGAAAAACCTATGAGGGCAACAGCACTAATAAAAGTCGCCCCATATGAGAACGCAATAACAATTGGGCCCATGCTCCGACCAGCAACATAGTAATCATCAGCTGTTTTTGTTTTTTATACCCAAGATACCCAAGAAACGTAAATACTGAAGCGAAAATTGCCATGAAAATTGCAAAAAAAACGATATCCATCTTATTTCTCCTCCTCTTTTTGTTTTTTATCTTTTTTTACAGGAGTTTCTTCCTCTTCGTCTCTTTTCAGATATTCATAATAAATTCCATATATCACGCAAGCTATGGCTGTTAATATGGTTAAAATCCATGCGGTAAATACTCCGATATCCATTCCAAGTATCATGTTTCTTTTTCCTCCTCCAAACAATCTAAAATATTAATTTCGATGCTGACCTGTAAAACATATCATATAATTTATAGCTTTCTTTTTTTCAAAACCATTATATTCAGACGATTTATTCATGGCGCAAACGAG
>JAUWWG010000107.1 GCA_030616985.1 Thermoplasmatota archaeon | reverse complement strand
TTCTAATGAAATAGCACTAAACACACTATACTCAGTTTTGGATATATGCTAGAAAAAAAGAATTGAATCGTAAGTTATTTGCCTGTTAATAAAAGATTTTATCTTAACAAACCAATGATGTTATTCAAATGTTGAGGTACACGATAATGTCTGAGCTTATAATATTCCGTGGTTTTAGATATGAGCCACACCCAATCTTTTAAAAACAAGTTGATTTATTGTGAGACATAATGATAATTAGAGAATTTAATATCAAGGACTATGATGCGCTTATAGCACTTTGGAATGATGCGCAACTTCCATTCAAACCAAAAGGCCGAGATAAACGAGATAAAATTGAATACGAACTTAAGCATAGGAAGGATATCTTTTTGGTTGCCGAAATAAATGGAAAATTAGTAGGTTCAGTTTTCGGGACACATGACGGACGAAAAGGTTGGATAAATAGATTTGCAGTAGCTCCTGAATTTCAAAGGCAAAATATTGCAAAAAAACTAATTGCCGAGGTAGAAGACAGATTTTCTGAACTTGGAATTGATATAATAGCTTGTTTGGTTGAGGATTGGAATACAAAGTCCTTGCAAGTTTTTGAAAAACTTGGATACAAGAAACATTCAGACATAGTGTATTTCTCAAAGAGAAAGGATTCAAACGTATGAACTCACCACAAGTTAGTGAACTTTGTATAGCCCGTACTTATTGAAAAACAGCTGTAATATCAAAATACTACAAAACAAGCAACCTGTTCATTATTTAACAAATTCTTTATAAATTTCTAAGGTCCTATTTGTTATAATATCCCAACTAAATTGTTCAATTACTCGTTCACGTGCATTCTTGCCCATCTGAATACCTTTTTCCTTGGATTCCAAAACCTGTTTGATACCCCATGCTATGTCTTCTGGCTCATAAGGATTCATATGTATGCCGCATTGTTTTTCACCACTTGCAATTACCTGTTCTCGCATTCCACTTGTTCCCTTAGCACCGACAACAACTGGTTTTGCCATCGACATTGCCTCAGTACACACTATGCCAAATGGCTCGTAAAGTGATGGTAACACAACAGTATCAGCAGCCGCATAATGAAGGATACGTTCCGGTTCACTGACAAATTCTGTTCTCATCACAACCCTATCATTAAGCCCAAGATGATTTATCAATAACCGAAGGTCATTTTCCAAATCTCCAATGCCCAGCATTACAAGTTTAGTATCTGGGAAATCCCCCAAGACACTTGGCATTGCCTTAATGAGATTTTCAACTCCCTTTATAGGTACCAAGCGACCTATGAAAAAGAGAAGATGCTCGTGATCGGCTACGCCATATCGTCTCCGAAGTTGGATTTTTTCATCATGTGATATCTTTTGAGGATCATACTTATTCGGGTCGATACCATTCCAACAAACTCGTATTTTATATTCTGGAAAGCCAAGACTTTTCAGTTCATCTTTCATGGAATGAGATACAGTAATGACGCAATCAGCAATTTGCCCTCCTTCAAATTCAATATCTTTGATTGTACGAGAACCTTCACCACCAGATCTGCCAATTTCAGTTGAATGAACATGAAATACTAAAGGAATATTCAATTCTTTTTTTGCAATTATTCCCCCCATCACTCCAAGCCAGTCATGTCCATCGATTATATCGTAGCTTCTCCCATTTTTTCTTACAAGCACGTCGACGAGTTGTGAAGCTGACATCATGTTATAGCTTAGGACATCTGCAAAAAAATTGAAATGAGAGCCCCAAGAACGAAGATCGTGATTTGAAAACAGATAAAAACTGGACGTAAGATCAAGGGTTTTTGGCCGATATACCTCTACACCATTCCACATATCTGATGTGCTAAGTTTATTTTTATCATTTACAGCAAAGACAGTGACTTCATTACCTAAAGAGACTTGTTTTTGAGTAATCTCTGTTGCAAATGTCCCAAGTCCACCCCAAATCACAGGAGGAAATTCCCAAGAGAAATGAGCAATTTTCATATCATATCCTTCAATATTTCTAGAATGTACTAATGTAGTATCTTTTTCCATCCCATCCACCATGTTAAGAAAGAATGCTTTTAATCATTAATAAAACAACCGACTTATTTCATGAGCAAACATCAGAAGATGCGCAGTTATATTTTTGAAATCTGTATCATCTATCCCGTAAATCGTAAAATAGCAAAATATAGATAACTTACATATGGTTTAGAACTAAAAGAATGACTAGAAATAGCAGTGGTGTATATTAAGGAGAGATAAAGATGGATGATAATTTGAAAACAAGGTTGCTGGAAAAACTTAACCAGATAGATATAACAAAATTGGCAAATTTTAATGTTGTAATAATGCCTGATTTTTTTGTTGATCATTTTTTAACTATGAATAGTTTTGAAGAGGAATTTTCTAGAATTCAAGATATATGTAATCAAGGAGGAGGCAACGTTCCGGGCATTCCACAAAAAATTCATCATGGCGGCAATGCGGCAAACACTGCCCTGGCCCTTGCCAGACTTGGTATTAAATCTCATTTAATCTGTAGAACAGATGATTTTGGTCTACACCTCCTGCAATTCTTTTTAGGAAAATCAGGTGTAGATTTAAGTGGTGTCAAAACAGATGGGAAGCTCGCCATTACGACTGCAATGGAATTTGGTGAGAAGCACATTAACGTTTTGGTTGGAGATACTGGATCCGTTTCAGATTTTACCTTTGAAAGTCTGGATGAAAACGATCTTCAAACAGTTTCAAATTCGGATATTGCATGCGTAGTAAACTGGACCCTCAATGAAAGAGGGACAGAACTTGCAAAGGATGTTTTTGAATTTGCTAAGAAACAGAATATAAAAACATTTTTTGACGCAGGCGATCCATCACATAGAAAACAGGACATCCCAGAATTAACAAAAAATGTACTAAGCAATGGAAATTTGGATATGCTGGGGTTAAATGAAAATGAACTTCTACATTATAGTGGAGCTATTACACCAAATAATGATGAAGATGTTATAAACGCTGCAATTTCTTTTAAGAAAAAAATACATGCACGTGTAGACTTACACACTGCATCTTTCGCATGCACCATAAGTGGAAAATATACTGTAATACCAACTATCCAGCTTTCTAGAATATATCGAGTAACTGGAGCTGGAGACACATGGAATGCTGGGAATTTATTTGCAGAATTGCTAGGTTTTAGTGATGACGAACGATTGTTATTTGCAAATACCGTAGCTGGATGTTATATATCTTCGTTCGAACCTATACACCCTAACCTAGGAAGAATTGTATCTTTTTTAAATGAGACAAAATAACCGACCTTTTGCATTTTGAGATATTGCAAAAGTTTGGATTGTAACATCATTATTGCTCCAAGAGTAAATATGAAATTCACAATAGTGGAATTTTTATCATGTGTATAGTAGAAAAAACCAGTTGCGAGGCATGGATCAAAAGTATTATCAGAGATGGAAAAATATGGTTTTTGCAACAATTTTAGAAAATGCACATCATTTTTTAAATAAATATGTGTATCATAGAAGTTGAAAAAGATAAAAAGTAATATATGACAACAGTCATTCAATATAAAACCAAAAGTAGGTGACATCCTATGGCCAAAAGCAGCATTAAACAGATTAAAGAGGATGAAAAAAAAATTCTTGCTGAACTTCAGAAGAACTCGAGGAAAAGTGTAGACAGTATCGCTGAAAAATGCGGTTTTTCACGTCAGAAAGTATGGAGACTCATGAACAGACTTGAAGAAAATAAAACAATTTGGGGATATGGGGCAGTAGTAGATAATGAAAAACTTGAACTAACAGAATATTTTATACTAGTTAAAAAAACAAATAGACCAGTTGAAGAAGCGGCAGATATAATTATCTCAAGGAAGCTAGAAAAGAAAGCTGAGAAATTAGGTATAAAGATTGAATCTAGCAGTTATCTTCATGGCCAATATGATTGGACACTTTCATTTACAGCTGGAAATATTAAACAAGCGAAGAAATTCAGTGAGGTTTTAAATGAAATATATCATAGATACATTAGTGACTTAATTTTAATCGAGAAAATCTTTCCAATTAAAAAATGCGGCATTCAAAATCCTAACTTGAAAAAATTGAAAGAATTTGTATGAACTAATGTTCCCCTGTTTAAAATTGGAAACAATTATACAATAAAATGTAATTTTACGAATATGATTTTATTACAATAGAAAAAGTACAAGATGAATTTCTCATACTTATTTCCTTCCACACATATTTGCTGCCATTCTATAGCATCTATTTATCTATAAACCCTGTAGTTATCCTCCCTAGTGCCCAATTTAAACGAATATTTCTTTACCAAATATTCGATATATTTCTTCTCTTCATCGGAACATGGATCCAACATTTTTATTTCCCCTCAAGATATGTTACTCATCGAAGAAAATCTTTGACAAAGACTCTACAAATTCCTTACTGAATTTGGCTTCGCCCCCTACATTCAAAAATATAGATTTATTTTGCATGCCCTTCTCTCCTAATTATAAATATGCTTATTTGTTATTTAAACATTGCTAAAAACATCATTCTGCAACATCTGTAGCATTGTTATACCAATTTCATTAACAAATTATAGTAGTGGCATTGATACCAATATGGATTGTCTGCAGTTACTTCATTAAAAAATTGTTTAGCATTCTAATCAATTAAGGTGTCAATTATATAATAAGAGTTATATACTTATAAACAGAGCGTATGTTTAGAGAACTGGGGAAAAATATTTTTTCCATCCACCATTCCTCACCCTCTTACCGTTTCCCCATTCTCACAATTAACAAAAATAGTTAGGAGATTATATCTCCGCAACATATTCTCACAAGCTCCTCTCTAGTTTTTGTAGCATCAAGTTTACAAAATCTCGCTCCAACTGCCAATTCAAGATAGCTCTCATGTACTTTTTTAAGAAATGCCAATCGTTCAAAAGGAATCAAATTATCCCTGTTTTGAATACGATCAAGGGCCTTCTTAGGATCTATGACAAAGACAAATGTCCTGTCAGGGATAGGAATACGATCCTTAGATAGTTCTTTCAACCATCGCACCGAATCTTTCACCATATCTTGTAGTTGTACACCTTGATATGCATATGTAGATTCCGCATATCGATCGCAGAGAACGATTTTACCATCATCTATCCACTGTTGAATCTGTGTCCCGTGCTCTATGCGATCAGCTATAAATGTAAAAACGGTTACAAATGGATCTGTATTGGTCTCTATGCACTTTTGAACCCGTTTACCAATCCATGTATCTGTAGGTTCATAAGTTGAAACAACATCATATCCTTGAGATTTCAATTGTTTGTAAACAAGTTTTAATATTGTAGATTTACCTGACCCATCGATTCCTTCAAATGTCACAAACTGTTTCATTTGCATTCACTCTTCCTTTTTACTGTTTTTATTCCATTTAGCCTTATAGTAACTCAAAGGATGTCGCTTCCTTTTACACAACTCATCCATCTTGTCTGCTGGACATATACCATAGGTACGCATCTTATCACATCCCGGTGGTGCATATGCTGTTGATGAAGTGCTACCAGTTATATGTTCCACTTGATATCTGGTCTTTTCCTCCTCGAAATCCGGCGCACTGCTAAATAGTTTAAGTATGTCGTTTGTATTTAATCGCAATGAGTTTAAAAAGGCTACAAGAGCAAATCGTCCCATATGCGGAACGTTTTCTCCAGATTGAATAGCTGCCAATATCTCCTTCATACATGGAGGTAATTTTTCAATATCCAACTTACCAACTGGTGCTACTTCCATCTTTTTACGGTGCATCATTACCTTGTTTTTGATTCTACTGATATCTGATGAGAACGTATCGGATATGACTCGATTACATTTTCTAGCATCAAGTTCGTTGTTAATTCTAGATCTTAATGCCTCTTGAATCAATCTTGCAAGATCCCTATGAGATATATGAATATAGCCAGCCTTCATCTCCCGGTTTATCATCTTCCATTTCTTGTATCTTGTAGGGGCATTACGAAGATAATCGGTGAAATATATGCTGAGTTTATTTGCATCTTCTCTGTGTTTTACGTTTAAGTTAAATTCCTTTGAGATATCAAGTAGAAAGTGAACTGATTCGCCTATCAAATTCTTATAAACATGAACAGCTTCACCAAGCGCATATCGTCTTTTGAAATATACATCATCAATGCATACTGCCACCATCCTAGCTATTGGATATGAAAGTAGCTCCATGACACAGTCATACTCAGTCGCCAGGATTCTGTTTCCTACATCCCTGTCTTTGAATGCATTATCAAGCCGCTCTACGCCAATTATGCGTGCACGCTCATATAATGGATCATCTAACAGTTCTTCAACAGATAGCGCATTATCTTTGACATAGGTTTTAGATGCATTCAAGAATGGGTATTTTGCTAGTGTCGATAACTCCACCATTTTATACTCCAATATCCAACCACCACCTATTAATGAACTTTACTAATGAACAATGGATGTTTTGTCATTTTGACATTTTTACACGATAAGTATATATGCTAACATTGATAAATGATATCATGGCAATATTGGTCTAGGTGATGTAAATGAGAGAGAAAAAATTGAAAAATGTAGTTAACACCGAACCTGAAGATAATAAATATGATACATTATCTGATGATGATTATTATTTTGAATTTCTGAAAACCGAATTTAATAAGGAGATGCAGTCCTTCTGGAAACTACTAGAAGGAGAAGATAAAGAATAAATAAAATGAGTAAACATCTTCATAAAAAATGATAGTCCGTTGTTAGTTAAAATTAGATTCTAAAGATTTCTCCTTGAAAAACTTACCGATATGGCTGAATGCATTATTTTTAACCTCTAAATTTTAAGTAGTAGAAATTATATTACGCCCCATACACTTTGTAGGGGCTCGTAGCTTAGTCTGGTGGAGCGACTGGCTCATAACCAGTTGGTCGCAGGTTCAAATCCTGCCGGGCCCATACCTCATCAACGTGAGTAATCGTGGGAGAGTTGCCTTCTTTGGCCAAACTCTGGTTTTTCCCTATGTTTTCCTCTCTTTTATTGGTTCGTAAATGTATTAGTGAATTACAATTATTCTTATTTCATAATAAAATATCCTCTTTTACAATACATCTAAACATATCTTTGTCTTTAAGATATTGAATAGTTTCACTTACAAATATTGAAGCGCCATCTTTCTTCCTATGCATGGTTTTCAAATTTACACTACCCTGCTTTTTTACTTTATTTATTTTCTTTTTAATATTCCCTATTGTCTCAAAACGATCAAAATCTGCGAGATTTAGTGAAAGTATCTCATCTTTTTTGTAGCCTAGTTTCCCATATGTATTCCCGTTACAGCCAACGATATCCGCATTTTTATCAAAAATAAACATATAATCAAATTCTTTTTCCGTCAATTTATCCAAGGTTTTTTCTCCACGTAAGCTATCTTTCAAATTTTTACGTTCATCAAGAGAAACTTGCATTTTCTTCTTATCTGCTAATTTTTTGTTTGAATCTTCAATTTCTTCAGTGATCTTGTGCCCTGATATATCTTTACCTATACCTCTAAATCCACAGAAGTTTTCAAAATCATCAAAAACTGGGACAAAACGAGTAAGAACTGGAACATCGTGCC
>JAUWWG010000046.1 GCA_030616985.1 Thermoplasmatota archaeon | reverse complement strand
TCCATGGGATTATAATTTCTTAAAAGAAAAGGCAGATGGTATAATATTATCAAATGGACCAGGTGATCCGAAAAAATGTAAAGAGACAATAAATCATACTAGGCTTGCTCTTTCTAAAAATATTCCAATTCTTGGCATCTGTCTTGGTTCTCAGATTCTAGCACTTGCTACGGGTGCAAATACGTATAAATTAAAATATGGACACAGAAGTCAAAATCAGCCGTGCAGCGAAACAGGGGCCAATAGGTGTTATATTACTTCACAAAATCATGGTTACGCTGTTGATTCTACTACATTATCTGAGGATTGGCGGGAATGGTTTTATAACAATAATGATAAGACAAATGAGGGGATTATACATATTTCTAAACCATTTTTTGGCACACAATTCCATCCAGAGGCATCTCCAGGGCCAGATGATACTGAGTTTTTGTTTGACATGTTTGTCAGGTCGATGAAATGATTGATAGTAACAAAGTGAAGATAAAGAAGGTTCTCCTCTTAGGATCAGGAGCGATAAAAATAGGTCAAGCAGGAGAGTTTGACTATTCAGGTAGTCAGGCTATTAAAGCATTGAAGGAGGAGGGAGTTAAAACAGTATTAGTTAATCCTAATATTGCAACGGTTCAAACATCTGATTATTTAGCTGACAAAATATATTTTTTACCCCTTGATGTTCATTTTGTTGAAAAAGTTATTTCTATTGAGAAACCTGATGGGGTACTACTTGGTTTTGGTGGACAAACAGCGTTAAATGTTGGTATTGAACTCGCTAAACAAGGTGTGTTAGAAAAATATAATGTTGAAGTACTTGGAACTCCCATTGAAACTATTTTAAATACAGAAGATAGAGATCTCTTTGTTAAAAAAATAAGAGAAATTGACCTTAAAGTTCCAGTTGGTAAAGCTGTGAGAAGCACAGATGAAGCAGTAAAGGTAGCAGAAAAAATTGGTTACCCTGTTATGTGTAGAATAGCATATGCGTTAGGTGGGTTAGGCTCAGGTGTAGCCGCTAATAAAAAACAGATAGTGGAAATAACAAGAAAGGCTTTTTCATTTACAAAGCAAATCTTGATAGAGGAATACTGTGATGGTTGGAAGGAACTTGAATATGAAGTTGTAAGGGATCGTTACAATAACTGCATCGTTGTTTGTTCTATGGAGAACATTGATCCTATGGGGATTCATACGGGTGAAAGTATTGTGGTTGCTCCAGTACAAACGTTAACTGCTTCTGAAAATTTTAAATTAAGAGCTATTGCTATCAAGGTGATAAGACATCTTGGCGTTGTTGGTGAATGTAACATACAATTCGCTTTGGATCCAGCGTCAGAAGATTATAGAATAATCGAGGTTAACGCTAGACTTAGTAGGAGTTCTGCTCTTGCATCAAAAGCAACAGGTTATCCATTGGCTTTTATTGCAACGAAGCTTGTCTTGGGTCATAGTTTGACCGAGATAGAAAACATAATCACCAAGGAGACATCAGCTTGTTTTGAACCCGCTCTAGACTATATTGTTCTAAAGTATCCTAGATGGGATCTACAAAAATTCAGAAAGGTCAGCCTCAATATAGGTTCTGAGATGAAATCTGTAGGGGAAGTAATGGCGATTGCAAGGACTTATGAGGAAGCACTCCAAAAAGCAATTCGAATGTTGGATGTCGGGATGGAAGGCCTTGTTTGTAATAATCTAAAGTTTAATGATCTTGATAAGGAACTTAAAGAACCAACTGATAAAAGAATGTTTGCAATTGCTGAAGCAATCGAAAGAGGATATTCCATCGATAAAATATACAAACTTACAAGGGTAAATCCATGGTTTCTCTACAAGTTAAAAAATATCGTAGAAATAAAGAAAAAATTAAGATGCCATAGACTTAGAAATCTACCCTCAACTTTATTAAAAGAAGCAAAGAAAAAAGGGTTTTCTGATCTGCAAATAGCGTTGCTTATCAAAGGCACTCCAGCAGAGGTGAGAAAGAAAAGGAAACAACTTGGTATTATACCATATGTAAAACAAATAGATACACTTGCAGCAGAGTATCCAGCAAAAACTAACTACTTATATTTGACGTATAATGGTTGTAGAGATGACCTTGATTTCAAAGAAAAAAATCAAGTTGTTGTTTTGGGTGGTGGAGCTTACAGGATAGGCTCTTCAGTGGAATTTGATTGGTGTTGTGTTAATTCAGTGGCAACCCTGAGGAATTTGAAATACCGTACCATAATGATAAATTGCAATCCTGAAACAGTTAGCACGGATTATGATATTTGTGATAAACTATATTTTGACGAAATTACTTTTGAAAGGGTTATGGATATTTGTGAGAAGGAAAACCCCTTAGGAATTATTGTCTCAATGGGTGGTCAAATATCCAATAATTTAGCCTTATTGTTATATAATGCTGGTATTTCGATACATGGGACCTCTCCTCTTAATATCGATCGGGCGGAGGATAGACATAAATTTTCTCAGTTATTAGATAAATTAGAAGTGGATCAACCTGAATGGAACGAATTGGCGAGTTTACAGGAAGCTGAGGAATTTGCGGATAAGGTTGGATACCCCATACTCGTTAGACCAAGTTATGTTCTTAGTGGAGCTGCGATGAGCATTGCTTTAAGTAAAGATGAACTTAGAAAATATCTAAAGAAAGCCTCTGAAGTCGGTAAAGAACACCCTGTAGTGATAAGTAATTTTATTACAGGAGCTAAAGAAATAGAAATCGATGCTGTTGCAAAAAAAGGCGATCTTGTTTGTTATGCTATCTCCGAACATGTTGAGAATGCGGGGGTACATTCAGGTGATGCTACTATAGTATTACCTCCTCAGAGAACTTACTTAGAAACAATGAGGAGAATCAAAATAATCGCAAAGAAGATCGCAAAATCTTTGAAGATAACTGGTCCTTTCAATATACAATTTATTGCCAAAGATAATGATGTTAAGGTTATCGAATGTAACTTAAGAGCGTCAAGAAGTTTTCCGTTTGTTTCCAAAGTTTTCAAAATAAATTTTGTTGATTTGGCTACTAAGATTATAATGGGTAAACGTGTTCCTACCATAGATCGCTCTTCTTTTGATTTAGATTATGTTGGGGTGAAGGCTCCACAATTTTCATTTGCTCGATTAAAGGGGTCAGATCCTATTCTGGGTGTAGAGATGGCTTCTACTGGCGAGGTTGCTTGTTTGGGTGATGATTTTAACGAGGCTTTTCTAAAAAGCCTTATCTCAGTTGGGTTTTCTTTCCCGAGGAAAACGATCTTGTTATCTACAGGACCAATAGATAGTAAGACAGAGCTTCTTAAAAGTACAAAAATTTTAGAAGAATTAGGGTTTAAATTTTATGCTACAAAAGGAACTGCTGATTTCATGAAGGCTAACGGTATTAAAGCAGATGTTTTATACTGGCCGTTAGAAGATAAAGAGCCAAACACTCTTAGTTATATTGCTGATGGGAAAATTGATCTGGTAATAAACATACCTAAAAATATTGAAAAAGAGGAACTCGATAATGATTATCTTATCAGGAGAAAGTCAGTTGATTTTGGGGTTCCATTGATTACTAATTTGCAATTTGCAAAAAGATTTGTTGAAGCGATTTATAAGATTTCACTTGAAGATTTAAAAGTCAAAAGCTGGGATGAGTATATTTAATCATTTCCCCTCTGACTATATATTATTCTTTACCTAACCAGTACTTCGGAAAGTAAATTTTTACAGATTATTTTTGTGTGATTGAACTTATATTCATAAGGAGAGAAGATTTTTCAATCTTCACCAAACTTGTGTAATTTGAAACGTATTTTGGCTACCTTCCGAACTACTGCTAACAGTATAAACTAACAATAGAACTTTTATATAAACCTGAAAATATCTTTGGTATTATCAAGCTTAGGTCGATAATATTTTTGGTAGTTTAGAAAAAATTGAAATGGGAGAGATTTCTCTCTCCATTTTCTCCTTTTAACCATCAAAGATTTTTGGTACTCGCTTAAAAGCGAGGCTTTCCGTCAAGCTCAAGAGTAGGGCTTACGGCCTAGACCCAGCACATAATATTATTGGCCCCATTCATTTTATAATCAGGTTTTTTATTATACGTGCGATACGAGGTTGTTTAAATGAGTAGCATGGTACATTCTGAGGTACAAAAATTAAGCGAAATGGTTAATTACCAAGATGGAACAATAGTAAGTAAAACCTTAATTAATAAAGATAAAGGAACTGTCACATTATTCGCTTTTGATAAAGATCAATCGCTTAGTGAACATACTGTACCATTTGATGCTATGGTTAATATTCTTGATGGTGAAGCTGAGATTATTATATCTGGAAAAACATTTAATCTTAAAGCAGGTGAAATTATTATTATGCCAGCTAATGAACCACATGCTGTTAAAGCAGCTAAAAAATTTAAGATGATACTAATTATGATTAAATCCTAATAAATCAAATCTTAAACCATCCTTATTGATAAGCTCAGTTCTCTTATCATTCTCATCAATAAGAATTAAAGATGTTGCCTCAATCGGTGCACCCTTAGGATAACAAATATCCTGATGCATATCACATGAAACTTTTCCACCGATATGTGTACTCATTCCATAGGCAATATGTAATCCAGGTACTTTTTCATCCTCAAGAATATTACCAGTAACAACTGCATTTGGATTACATCCAATACCAAGTTCAGCGATATTTCTACGGCATTTATTCTCTTGAAAGAATCTCCGCATTTCTCCAGCTTTAACTCCTTTACCAACTACCTCATGTATATAGTTCTTTTTTATTCGATATCTAACAAGCTCATCATTATATCTTACAGGTAAAAATCCATTTGTTTTACTTTCACCAAACTTACTTATTTCATCTTCTGTTGCTTCATATGGAACAATACATGTCTCCCCACTTGGGAGATTAATAGATTGACCAGTATGACGACAATCACCCAAATTAGCTAAGGGTAAACGATTTCTAAGATCCATAAATAAATGATCTCCATTTGAAAAACCTATTTCAGCTGAAATGACACCATCAAGAACCTTTTTGATAGCAAGGGCATACTTCTGAACTTCTGAATAATCTGATTTTAGTGATGTATCTTCCATCCTACGTTCAACACCTGGCATACTTGCACAACGAGTAATCGTATTCTTTTCTTTACAAATAGGAATAAGAGAAGATGTTGCAAAGAACTCGGTCATTGCAATTCCCGGTTATTTTTCAATCTCCATAAAATATCGAAAAGACTCAATTATATATGTGACGAAAACTGTATTTATGGTAAAATTATGCAGACAGTCAAACGTTGCAATATGTCCAACTTAGGTTTTTAGTATATTTTCTTCCGCGTCACAAATGTCAGGGGGATTTCTTGCTTTGATTATGTTAAGATTTAAATATTATTTATCAATTATGTAGTATAATAATAGATACCATCTAATTAGATTTAAGAAAATGTTAATCTACTGCCTCAATATATAGGGACAATGGTGATTCATTACTTAAATCCTAAAGATTAGTTTAGTAGGAAATTAGGAGAAACTCTATGAGAATATTATTAGTCATGCCACATCCAAATCCCAAAAGGAGTCTTTTTTCTAAAATTTCATATCCTTGTTTGACTCTTCAACAAATAGCAGGTATTACTCCCAGAGGACATGATGTTAAAATTATAGATGAGAGATATGAAAAAATTAATTTCGGTGAACACTACGATCTTGTAGGTATCTCTTGTCTTACCTATAACTCCTTAAGAGGGTATGAAATTTCAAATATATTCAGAAAAAAGGGAATACCTGTTATCTTTGGGGGATACCATGCATCGCTACTGCCCGAAGAGGCAAAACAGCATGCAGATAGTGTAGCCATAGGCGAAGCAGAACTCACGTGGCCTCAACTATTAAAAGATCTGGAAAATGGCAAGCTAAAACCATTCTACAAGGGAAACAGAGTTGTAAAAGCTGAAGAGATTCCATCTGCAAGGCATGACATTGGAGTGTACACGCCTTTTTCTGAAGCCATCCAAGCGTCACGTGGATGTCCAACTGGGTGTGAATTCTGTGCAATGAACATAGTTGAGGGTAAGATATTTCGAGGTAGACCCGTGGAAAACATAATCGATGAAATGAAAGTAATTAAAGCAAAAAGAATATTTTTTGCTGATGCATCTTTAACTATAAATCCAAAATATTCAAAACAGCTTTTCAAGGGTATGAAAGAAGTTAATAAAAAATTTGATTGTTTTGGAAATATAAATGTTCTATCTCGTGATGATGAATTTTTAAAATTGTCAAGTGAAGCGGGAGTAGTCAAGTGGTATTTAGGCATAGAGTCCATTTCGCAAGAAAACATAAACCAGGCAGGCAAAGGAACGAATAAGGTGGAGAACTATGGAAAAGCCATAAAAAAAATTCAAGACCATGGCATGCAGGTAACAGGATTCTTTATTTTTGGATTGGATCATGATACTCCAGACATATTTGACAAGACACTTCAGGCAATGTATGATTGGAACTTAGATGAAGCATCTTTCAGCATCATAACACCATATCCTGGCACCCGATTATTTGATCGTGTTGAAAAAGAAGGAAGAATAACATGCTATGATTGGTCACAATACGAAGAAGGAAAAGTTAATTTAAAACCAAAAAATATGTCGGAGGAAGAACTCCTGGAAGGAATACATAGAATCGCACTTGACTTCTATTCAGTTAAAAACTCGTTCAGAAGAAGTTTTTATACAAATAAGTTTAATCCGGTTAGCTCGTTGGCTAATTTTGCAATTAATATGGGCATAAGATCATTTTATAAGAACGAGAAATTCAACAAGCAATAAACACTAAGTGATTGTAAAAATCTATGAAAATTCCACTAATATTTCCAAAGATTGAGTATGGTGCGCCTACACGCAATTATCAAAAATTATTTCCTACTCATCTTTAAATATAGAATTAAATAATATCTATTAACGATATGACTAGTGAAAATCCAGTAAACCCATGGACCCTTCAGGATGAAAAAGAACATTTTCCAAGTTTATTGGAATGGTGGTGTGCACAAGCATTTTTTAAAACAGTTGAAGATAGTAAAAAATGGAGTTATAAGGTAACTTTTACAGAATGGTTTGAAAAATCTAAAGCAGGTTCTATACTCCATACATCACTTTTTGATTTGGATAATAACAAGCAGTTTAGTTATTATTCTCGCAATGATTCAGATAAGTTAGAATCTGCCAAAGATATTTTTGACGTTAGTTACGAAGATTCTTTCATGAAAGGGTCATATCCAGATTATAAAATATATTTTAATGATAAAAAAAACGATATCAAGATACATATGAAGTATCATGCGGAGACACTGCCACATTGGGTCGCGCAACAGATTACAGGCGGATGGCTACCCATGGGTCTTGGATCATATAGATATGGATTCATACCGAAATGTGATCTTTCTGGGACAATGAAAATAAAAGATAAAACCTTTAAAATAGAGGGTGAGGGCTATTTCGAACATGTCTGGGGAGATTTTCTATATGACAATCCAATATCAAATGTTCCAGAACTCAAAAAAACTATTTCAACATATTCAAAATTTGCTGGTTGGTGGCTACTCAACCGCAAAATAAAGATTCCAAACTCAATAATATTTAGTACAGAAAACAATCCATTTGGCTATGACTGGGCATGGGCACTACTTGACAATGGGTGGGCACTATTCTATGGAAATATGTTATTTTGGCTAATGGGGGGGCCAGTAGCAGGAACTTTGATCCTCTCAAAGGATGGAAAAAAATATACAGAATTCTATAATCTTGATTTTAATTACAAAAAAACAAGAACTTCAGATAAATATGATTTCGTCTATCCATCAGATCTAGAAATAACGGGTACAGAAGGAAAAGAAAAAATACATTTACGTTTTAAAATGACGACAGATACAAGAGAATATATAGCGCGATTTCCGAAGGAAAAGTATTGGAAGGGATTTATTATTTGTGAAGCCCCGGGCATTGTCGAAGGATATCACTCAGATGGAATAAAAACTACAAAACTTACGGGAGTATGTAAAATGGAACCTCAGCGACAGGTATCTAAATTTGGACATAATTCTCTAAAAATAACTTTTTTAAAACCACCGGAAGGTGTCGGTATTTCATTTGATTTGAGATCACATTACTTCATGAAAAAGGTGTTTACTTGTATACAGTTGGCACCTCGTCCAAAAATTAAATTTAGTTTTGAAAGAATTGATAATATCTAAAAACAAAAATAATATATAAAAATATTGAAAAGAAATTATATATATTGACTATCAATCACTATAATCTCAAACTACCAGACATCATCCAGGGTAACTATTCGTAAAGATTTCTGTTATCTATCACCCTTTTTGCTTTTACAGATTTCCTATCCAATGTGTGAGGTTTAACAAGTTGTATCTCAATTTTTTCGATGGTCTTTGATTCTCGAACTCCATTATCTATTTCAGGTAATTTCATAATTGCAGCAGCTATCTCTTTTTTTGTTTTATCATCAATAGTGTTAGTTTCAACTACAGCTGTAACATGATCCTTGTCGTTTTTCCTATCTAAAATAATCTGATAATCAATTACGGAGGGAACACTAAAAAGAACTCCATCGAAGGCATTCGGATAAATATTATCTCCTGACCCTATTGTAATCATTCTATCTGTTCTACCTTTAACTTTTATTCTTCTAAAAGGTAAACCACAAGGGCATTTATCCGAAATAATTAGACCTAAATCATGGGTTCTGTATCGAATCAGAGGCATACCTTCTCTACTAAGTGTTGTAAATACAATTTCTCCTACTTCTTCATCTTCAAGGACGTCACCGCTCTTTGGATCAATAACCTCAGCATAGAAATCACTCTCGGTCAAATGCATGCCATCTTTTTCTTTACATTCACCTGCAACAGAAGTACACATTTCGGTAAGACCATAACCTTGAAATACATCGGTATTCCAAATTTTTTCAAGTTTTTTCCTAATAGATTTAGGTAATGGTTCTGTACCCACCATTATTTTCTTGATATTGAGACTACTTAACTCATAAAGTTTCTCCATGTCGCAGGAAAGACTATGAAGATAAGAAGGAGTACCCATAATCATTGAAATATTATATGCAGTAAGAAGTTGAAATTCCTGATCGGCTGGTAAATGATTGCTCGTAATTACCCCTATTGCACCCAATTTTTGAATGGCATTTTCTAAACAATATCTAACGCCCCAATCATCCATGCCATAACCATGATCATATGTTAGTCTAACACGATCCACTTGATGTATGTTATATAAAAGATTCATGCCAGTTGTCAATCCCGAAATCTGTCTGTCAAGATCATTTTTTGTAAAATATATTCGCTTAGGTTTTCCAGTTGTTCCACTCGATGAAAATATTTTTACAAAATTTGTTTCTGGTACAGCAAAAAATCTCTCAGGGTTCTTTAGATCATCAGAGGAAGTGAAAGGAATTTTAGAAATATCTTCAAAAGATTTTACATCGTTTGGTTTCAAAGCATATTTTTTGAAAAGTTCATGATAAAACGGAGAATTATTATAAGAATATTTCACAGAATTCCTAAGTTTCATTAATCTGTATTTATCGAGATATCTCCTAACAAGTCTACCGGAGACAAAGCTATGCGAGGCATCTGAATCTACTATCTTATTTCTTAGTCTGGATTCAACATAGGGTGCAAATCTTTCCAACATGTAAGACAACTTCCATCAATGAAGATATAGGATATACATATATAATTTTGATTCTTTGAATCAACAATCTAACATACTTAAGTTATTGCTTTTTCAATAATAAATAAGATTCAATCGATGCAAAAGATCCAGATAATGTACTGTCTCTAACGAGAAAATACTTTGATAAATCGATGTGTCCTTTATGCATTTTATCTTGCAAGTCAGTTGCCGTTCGAAATATAATTCGTGAATTTTTCCCCATATTGCTTGCCAAATATTCAAGCATTTCTTCTTGTTTTGTTATTCCATATAAAACAAATATTACATCAAAATTTTTAACAGAATAATTAAGGCCATTAGTGTGTTCTAACTTAATTTTATCTCCAAGGTGAAGATTTTTAATATATTGGGCAGCATCTCCTATTGATTTTTTATCAACATCAACTGAAACGATATTTGCTCCTGTTTTCATCGAAATAAGAACGGTTGTAGTAGGGAGAGAACCACATCCGATAACAAGCACAAGATCATCTGAATTGATTTTTGCCATTTTGATCTCTTTTTCAACTATTTCATGATACAACTTAAGATAGTTAGATGATATGATGTCAAATTTTCCACCAATTTTTTCAAAGAGTGTAAACAACCTGTCCATTAGATTTTTTAATAAGCCTGCACGTATTTTTGTCCCAGTCTGTTTGAAAAAAATGTGATATGCATAGGAAAAAAACTTTTCAATTACTCTGCTGGGCATATTTAACAATCCCAAACAGAAGTTATATTAAAAATATATCTTTTAATTTTAGGGTGATTTTCAAATATAATTTTCATCTTGCAACCATTTTCTAACTCTCATAATACCTTCATTATAGTCAATCGCAGGTTTGTAATCTAGGAGATCCTCTGCGTTTAAAATAGATATTTTTTTACTGTTTGTAAATATGTAAATTGCGGTGGGAGTAATCCAGGGCTTGATTCTGAAAATCCTGTGGAATAACATCATAATTTTGCCAATAGCTAATGCCGTATTTTTCGACATATTACGTCTAATGGGTTTTTCCCTGGCCATCTCGGCAAGATCATTTAGATATTTTCCCCAAGTAATTGTATTATCTCCATCAGTAATATCTATCGTCTTGCCAATCGTTTTGGGTTCATTCATGGCAGACATCATTGCATCTATAAGGTTATCGATATAGGTATGAAGAAAAATGCCTTTTCCATTGTCTATAAGGGCAATTCTGTTCTTTTTGATACGCTCAAGCGGTCTCAAAACCCATGTTGTGGCACCTGGGCCATATACATTACCTGGACAGAGGATAACAGCAGGAAAATTGTTATGCTTGTATTTTTCTAAAAGATATTGTTCAGTCAAAGCCTTTGTCCTGCTATAATGGCCAATATTTTGTTCAGATTCATTTCTGGTATGACCAATAAATATAAATTTTTTAATGCCAAACTCTTCACACGCCTCAACAAGATTTTTAGTTCCATCAACATTTATTTTATAGAATATGTCCTTTGATCCATAGTCTTTTACAAAGGCTGCACAATGAAAAACAACATCTACGTTTTTAACTAACGGCTTTATGGAATCCACATCTGTGATATCGCCATTGACATATTCTACTTTTTTTTCGCAATAATTTGGTTGTGTTTTATGAATTAATGCTTTGACCTCATGCCCATCTTCAACAAGCCTTTTTACCAGAGCATTACCAATAAAACCTGCAGCTCCTGTAACTAGGCATTTCATTTAGTAATCTCCTTGAATTCATATCTTCTTCTGAGTACATGTTGGGAAACACTGGTGATTATAAGTGCAACTACAAAAACAATGGTTGCAATGTGAAAACTTGCTATTCCAAATATAAACGCAGAAGCTAAAGTTATTCGTTCTATTACAAAAAATTCATGAAATTTTAATGCTTTTTTCCTAGAATAATTTTTTACTGACCGAAATAAATAAACATAAAAGGAAATCAAAATTAAAATGTCGATTATCATTATTAGATAAAATTCGATTTTTAGAAATTTAAAATAGGTTGGTATAAACAATGCAAGGAAAAGCCAAACAATAGACAAAGCCAGTGAAATGAATATGGATTTTTTTATTCCATATCTTACGGGTATTGTTACATATCCTCCCTTTTTATCTCCCTCCATATCTCTTATTGCTCCAACCAAATTGCTATTTGTGTCATGAATCAGAAATACAAGCGAAAGTAACCAGATATGGGAAGGTATCAACTGAATTGATTGCCCCGTAGAAAAAACTCCGAAAAAAAATGCAGCAACTGTAACGGTTCCTCTGTTTAAATTTCCAAGCATCCCTCGCGATTTAAAAAATTTAGCATATGCCAATACTAGTAACGCTACTACAAATACAAGTATGAGATTGTTCCAGCCTAATAAAAAGGATAGGGAAAAACCAGTTAATGCAAGTACGGCACCTATTGCGAGAGCTTCTTTTGGTTTGATTCTGCCCGAAGGTATAGGTCTATGAGGTTTTTGTATGGAGTCTAACTTTTTATCCAGATAATCTGATAAGTATAGACCTGCCGTCCAACCCATCATAGGAATAAAAAAGGCCAGAATGGCAATTCCCAAAGGTGGAAATGTCTTAAAGGCAATGCATGAACCAGCTAAACTAACGAGTCCACACCACATCACAGTATATGGCCTCCATGTTTCCAAATGAGCAAAAAGTTTGTCCTTTATAGTGAATCCCGATTTTGAATGTACTGCCACAATAAACAACCTCGTTAGAATTCAGTAATCAAGATAGTTGGATTTAAATCTTTTATGTGTACTAAAATCGTGTAAGACCTCCTGAATTATTTCGCTTATCATTTTGTTTTCTTCTCGTTTTACCAACTCTGTTTCACAATACTCCATGAAAACACTTCTTTTAATCCTTTGTCAATACTTTTTGCGATTGGTAAAGAAAAAAGATCAAACAATGTACTGGTTGCAACGAGTGGAAAGATGATTGATTGTATGTGGCTATGCTTACGAAGAATAAAACGTTTAGATATGGCAATTAAAATTAGGGTGTAGAAGTGTTCTCATATGTATTGTACATTTTCTATTATAATTCATAAGATTTTTAAAGATTTCAATACTCTCTCTTTCGTTTGAAATACGATGTTGTAATAATTGGTGCTGGACCGGCAGGGCTCTTTGCCGCTCATGAGATAACTGAAAAAAGTTCTCTCAAAGTATTGGTAATAGATAAAGGAAAAGATATCAATAGTAGACAATGCCCTTCAATTTCAACATTTGTAAGATGCAAAAAATGTAATCCTTGCAATATTTTATGTGGTTTAGGTGGAGCTGGAGGGCTGTCTGACGGGAAATTGAATTTAAAAGCTAATGTCGGCGGAAATCTCGAAGAGTTTGTTTCAAAAGAAGAGGCTCAGAATCTAATATCAAAAGTAGAACAAGTTTTTGTTGAACATGGAGCATCTGGAAAAGTATATGGTCAAAATTCAGCAGATTTAGAAAAAAGGGCCGCATCTTGCGGAATTCAATTTATCCCTATTCCCCAAAGACATATTGGATCAGATAGACTTCCTTCAATTGTTTCATCACTTAGAGATAGCATTGAAAAATTTGGCGCTAAATTTTTATTGAATGCTGTTGTGAAAGAAATTCATCACGATGATTGTTTCGAATTGCAAGTAAATGAAAATGAAAAAATTGAAGCCAATTATATTCTTGCTGCCCCGGGTAGATCTGGTGGAGATTGGCTTGCATCGGAAGCAAAACGATTAGGTATCTATACACGATTTGCACCTATTGATATTGGAGTTAGAATAGAAGTGCCTGCGGCTCTGATGGAAGGTGTAATTGAAAAAGCGTGGGATCCGAAATTTCATATTATTACCAAAACCTATAATGATTTTATCAGGACGTTTTGTACTTGCCCTAATGGATTTGTCGTAATGGAAGATTATGGTGAGTATATCTGTGTGAATGGCCATTCAATGGCAAACAAAAAATCAGAGAATACAAATTTTGCTTTTCTCACAAAAGTCAAACTTACGCATCCTGTTGAAAACACAACATCATATGGTGCTTCAATTGCAAAACTTGCGACAACCATTGGTGGAAAAATGCCAATTATTCAACGATTGGGGGATCTACGACAGGGACAGCGTTCGACAACCAAAAGAATTGAAAAATCATTTATTAAACCCACATTACAGAATGCAACCCCCGGAGATATATCAATGGCACTACCACATCGCATTGTTACCAATATATTGGAAGGGCTAGAAAAGTTAGATAAAGTAATTCCTGGCGTGTCCTCAGATTCTACATTGTTATATGCACCAGAGATCAAATTTTATTCAATGAGATTTATCGTGAATAAAACACTTGAAACAAATATGGATAACTTCTTTGTCGCTGGTGATGGAGCGGGTCTTTCAAGAGGTATTGTTGCCTCTGCTGCCACGGGCATTATCGCTGCTAGAGGCATTTTAAAAAAAGCAGGCTAACTTATTGATAAACAGTTATATGAAATAAAACCATTTCAATTCAGGAAATCATATGTGGCAAGATATTGTAATAGCCCTTGTTGGCCTATCGTTTGGATTAATGCTTTTTCCACAATTAAGAGATGTTATTCATGGAAAATCTATAAACATATATACCGCAGGATTCACAACAGCTGGATTGTATGTTCTAGCACTAACGTTTTTTACACTTGAAATGTGGATTACAGTAATTGCGGAAACGTTTGCAGGTACCGTATGGTTTTTATTATTCTTCTTCTCCGTAATAAACAAAAGAAAAACTAAGTAATATCTATTTTGTAACTCTCTTAAGCAAAACCCTATTGACCTGTGGATTGCCATGTTTTTCAATAAGTTCCGGTGAAGTAATGACTGCATGTTTTAACGCATTATGACATTCACAAGTTCTTTCATATTTAATTCTTGGAATAAGTTTTTTTATGATATTGGCCATGTTTTTATCATTCTTTTTTAGGTTTTCTACTACTGATGCAACACTTACATCTTCTTCTCCGTCATACCAACAATCATAATCTGTGACAGTAAGAATTCCACATAAGCACATTTCTGCCTCTCTTGCTAGTTTTGATTCAGACGCTAGTGTCATACCGACTACATCAACATTCCAACTACGATACAAGTTTGATTCAGCCCTTGTTGAAAACTGTGGGCCTTCCATGCATACATAGGTTCCACGGTGGACGTCAACGCCTTCTTCTTTGGCCACTTTTAACGCAATATCTGACAAAGTTTTGCAAAATGGATCTGCAAAACCGACATGAGCTACAATTCCATCTTCAAAAAATGTCGTAATTCTTTTTGCGGTTCTATCGATTAACTGATCTGCGATTACAAAATCACATGGTTTCAATTCTTTTTTGAGGCTGCCGACAGCCGCAGTAGATACAAGATATTCTACGCCACACTCTTTTAATGCAAATACATTTGCTCTGTAGTTTACTTTATGGGGTGCAATTGCATGGTCTTTTCCATGCCTAGGTAAAAATGCAACATCAACATCACTAATCTTACCAAGAGTTATTTTATCTGAGGTTTTTCCAAAAGGCGTATCAATGCTAACCTCCTCAACATCGTCCATTATTCCCATTTTATAAAGACCACTACCGCCAATAATTCCTATTTTAGCAGACATGGGGTTTATGAACAGAAATCACTAAAAAAAGCTTTCTGCCTATGTCAAAGTATATCTATAAAAATGGCGCTATAAGTCTAAGTAACAAAACGGACAATTCGCAGACAGGACATAACGACAAGAATCCTTTAAATACGTTCAGACAAAAAACCACTATTGTGCAAACAAAACAAATTATTAATCCAGTTGATAGATTCCTTGCTAGATACCCCAAAGGTACAGAAGCGACTTATAGGGGATGTTTAAAGGGCTATTTTAATCTCCTTGAAGTAAAACCAGAGACATATTTTATTGATAACAGGGATTATGATACAGATATTCTATTTTATGCACAAACCATCAAGGATAAATACAGTCCTAAAACCTATCACACGTATTTAAGTTGCTTAAGGAAGTTTTTACGTAGAAATAATATATCACTTAAAGAGAATACCTTTGAGGATTTGCTGTTTTTCCAGAAGATTAAACAACCAATAACAAGAGACCGCATTCCAACACAAGAAGAGTTAAAGAACATTTTAAGTTTCGCCAATTTGAAAGATAAAGCCCTATATTTCACGCTGTTAAGTTCTGGAATGAGAATAGGGGAAGTAATAGAATTTACAGTACATGATATTTATATAGATGAATCACCAGTTAGAATCGAACTTGATGCATCCTACTGTAAGAACAAAACTAGTAGAACCGTTTTTATCAGCAAGGAGTGCAAGAGATACATGGAGAAATGGTTAGAAGTTCGCCAAGATTGGTTAGATAGTGCGGTTAAGAAGGCTGTATGTAAGCAGTTCCGTAAATCGGCTAATGATGATAGGGTATTCCCTTTCACTAAAGCAGCAGCAAGGATAAGATACAATAAACTTTTAGATATGGCAGGATTAGGGGATAAGGATAAAAGGACAAAGATTAGAATTCTGCACATTCATACGCTCAGGAAATACTTTAGAACCCATATGGCGAACTCCTGTAGTAGAGACGTTATAGAGACCTTGATGGGACATAAGGGTTATTTGACGGATTCCTACGTAAGATTAACAAAAGAGGATTTAGCAAAAGAGTACAAAAAAACTATGGATTCTGTTACGGTTTTTGAATCAATAGGTAAGAGCCAGATTGAACTTGAGAAGATGAAGAAGATAATCAAGGGATTCATTGAGGTTTATGGGGTAGAGGCATTCGAAGAGCTAGCCGAAACAAAAGGAGAATTCAGAGGACCAGTCAGCCAAGGATTGCGACTTGACCCTGAGCAAATGAAGGCAATTAATAAACAGATGAGAAAGAAGAGGATTGATGAGCTGAAAGCATTGGCTGAGGAGTTGTGAAATATGAAAAAAACTGATTCCCTCCTGGACTATAATTGCTTACT
>JAUWWG010000048.1 GCA_030616985.1 Thermoplasmatota archaeon | reverse complement strand
TTTTGCCCTTGTCTTTACTCATATCACCTTCCTCCTTAATTCAAATCCAATAACGTATTTTAATTTATAAAGAATCAGTTTCTCTATCCATCATTTTCACCTTATCTTCTTTTTTTGTCTTTTCATCTTGCTTGTAAAATAAAATCATTGATAATATTCCAAGTATTAACAGTGTAAAACCTGCTGCTGTGAGTTGAAGATGGGTGTTTAAATTCATCCAGGCATAATTATTATAAATTCCTATCAATGTAAATACAAAAAAACCCAATATTATGAGAATCATTCCGATTATGAAATATCTTATTTTCATCATTTCACCTCAGCATTGCTCTTTTTCTTAGAGCCATTGCAGTTATAATTAAAACTAATCCAATGATTGAAACAATAATAGGAATGTTATTATTCCCTAATAATAAATCTACACCAGTGGCTATTATTAACATAAAACCAAAAACTGCAAATAGTAATGCAAATCTTGATTCTTTCTGTTCCCCCATATTTATTTCACCTTATCTTTATTCTCGATATAAAATTTCATCATATGTACGATCTGATTACTATATGGCAGGTGTTCTTTTTCAGCTATAGAAACTCTTTCAATTTTCCTACCTCTGGATTTATTATTCCAGCTTTTTGAACTGAAAAAAGTGTTTCCATTAGCTTCACATCCTTTATCACATCACTATAGTGTGAGATAAGAATTTCATTGAATCTTTTTGCATGTTTAATATCTTTAGCCGTGAAAATAAGCATCCAATCGTATTCACCATGAAGATACAAACTATAATCAATATTTACTCCAATTTCCTCTCCTTTCTTTTGCATGATTAGTTTAACTATCTTTTCGACTGCGTTGTCAATTTGTGCTACAGATTTTTTAATGAGCATTACATATCTATTCATATTGATTTTTTCATCGTTAACTATTGCTGTATATCCCCAAATCGTTTTATTTTCTTCTAATCCTTTGATAATTCTCCATACTTTCTGCCTCGAAAAACCACATTTCTTAGCTATAGATTCTATGTTTTCTTTTCCATTTTTTTGTAGTTCAGTGATAACCTTCAATTCATCTTCATAGATTTGTTTCTTACTACTTTTAGCCATGTTGATTCCTCTAGATTGAAATTTATAACATTTGTTACTATATAAAGTTTTTTTTGTATTTATTATTGTACAATGGAAACATATATAGATTATTACTAATAAATAATATTTATGGACCGCACACGAATGGTATTGCTCTAAAATGAAAGAAAAAAGAATGTAGAGGTTTTAGTAGACCTCTATTGTAATCCCATCAGTTGTCGTAGCAGTGGGAACAGATGTGGATGTTGTTCAAGGAACTGTGGGAATAATGGAGTGATATATGGTTTAGATTTACTATAAGGTTTTATTAATGGATACCTATCCTGATTATCTCCAGCAGGAATCTCATATGGGGTATCCCAAATACCCTTGAGCCATTTCTTATGAGCATCTGGGTATCTTTCTTCATAATCATCCCAGTAGTTACCTTTCTCCTCATTGTCCCAGGTATTGGTACATTCATCATAGGCATTCTGTGTGTTTTCCATGAGGTTGTTGTGATAAATTTTATTGGTGTCGCTAGAATCATGGATGTATATGCCCAAGTTATTTTTTGTGATGACATTATTATAGACGGTGTTAAAGTTGCTGGAATAACAAATGATTATACCATAATCATGGTTAGTGATGGTGTTATTAAAGATTATGTTGTCCCTGTTAGAAATATAAAGAATTATGCCCGCCTCATTATACGAAATGATTTTGTTCCCCGTAACGATATTGTTGTTACTATAATCTCTTATGACTATATCATCATCTTGGTTATTGTTGAGGATGTTAGATGAGATTTCGGTGTATTCGGAATCTATAAGACGTATACCATCCTCATTGTTCGAAATGATGTTGTTACTAATGAGTATATTATTATTGATGATACATATGCCTGCACGTTCTGAACCTATTCCACTATTCTGAATCGTAAATCCATTGACAGTCACCGTATCAGCAGTTACATAGATAACATAACCTGTTCCACTACCATCAATAATTGTTGTATTTCTATCTTCACCAGTCAATTCAATTGATTTATCTACAACTACATTCTCATAATATGTTCCACTATACACGAATACAGTATCACCATTATTTGCATCATCTATTGCACTCTGAATATTTTGATATGGATGCTCTTGTGTACCATCCCAAGGTCCTTCAGTGTTGTCATCATCTACATAGATAGTCTTACTAAAACTATTACCAGCATCAAATAACCGAGTTCCAAACACTGCTGATTCGTCGTAAATAGCTATATCATTTTCATTAGTTTTTTTCAATTTAGAGCTTATATCTGAAACTTCTTCTATAAGAGATGCGGTACTTAATTCCCCGATACTTCCACTTATACTCGGTGCAATACTAATTCCAACGAACAAAATGACTATAGCAACTGTACAGAATTTCCTATAAAATAATCCTTTCATTATTACATATCTCCCAATAATGTAATGTTTTAGCATGCCTTAAAATTTACTACTGGGATAAATATTGCAACAATAGATACATTATTTCGGCATGCTATAAGGGGAAAACCATTTATTCTCTGCTATCTATGATATATCATATGGTTCTTTTGCTGGATGCCAATCAAAATTAGGCCAAGTAAAGGAAAAAAGAGAGGTCCAATAAGATATTTTTCCCCAAATCAGTTTCGGTCCTATTTCAGGCCAATCATACCAATAATTACTATACCATTTATTTGGATAAGGAAAATCAACAATATTATAGTCAAATGTGGCTTTATCATCTATGAAATTATTAAACCCAATTTCATTGTTATATGCTTCGTATAAACATAATCCACAAGCATTATCTTGAAAGTTTAAGTATAATAGCTGATATAGATAATTCAAGAGCAATCATCAGCAGTCATCAAAAAGATTTGTTGGTTCTTGATCAAAAAAATAGTGTGATAATCAAAAAAATTGATTAGATGTTGACCCAGACTATATCTATTACATCAGGTACCGATTTTTTGTTTTTAATATCATTTTTCTTAGTTTCTTCACTCATTTCTTACATCGCCCCTTTTGCTTTTAATGCAAGCGCCCCGGCTCGATTTCCAACAACTAATAGTTTTGCTATGGATTCCACTTCTTTTGCTTCTTCTGAGCTTGAGATTTGACCTACAATCATCATTCTTATCATTCCTCACTCCTTATTTTGTAAGTTTGCTTATTAAGGGCTTGTTGTACAAATGGTACCAAGTATCTTTGACAACTCTTATCAAAAAAGAAGAATAATTGTTTGGATCTATTGTTTCCTTACTTGTCAAATATATTATCTATCATCCACTGAGGATCAAAAGGAATCTGATCTTCATAACCTTGACCAACACCAATAAAAAGCAAAGGCTTACCAATGGTATATGCAACAGAAAGTGCGCTACCGCCCTTGGCATCAGTATCTACCTTTGTCAAAATAACGCCATCGATTCCTACAATCTCGTTAAATCGTTTTGCCTGCTCCACTGCGTCATTACCTGCAAGGGCATCTCCAACGAAAAGAATCAAATCAGGTTTTGCAACACGTTTTATCTTTGCCATCTCATCCATAAGATTAACATTTGTCTGCATTCTACCTGCCGTATCCACCAAGACCACGTCCTTATGCTTTGCCTTGGCATGTTCGATTGCATCAAAAGCTACAGCTGCTGGGTCAGCACTAGGTCCATGCTTTACAAGTTTCACACCAACATTATTTGCATGTATGCTCAACTGCTCAATGGCCCCAGCACGAAATGTGTCACCAGCAGCCATTACAGAAGATTTTCCCCGTTTCTTAAGTAAAGCAGCCATCTTACCTATGGATAAGGTTTTACCACTGCCGTTTACACCTACAAACATTATAACAACAGGTTTCTTGCTGTTGTCAATAAACTCATCAAAGTCCATTTCACTTGATTTCAAAACATGCTCAATTGCATTTCGAAGTACGTTTTCAACTAACTCACTAATCTTTGACCTTTCAACTAAGACATATTTAAGCTCTTCTTTAATGTCATTTTTTATAGACTCAATAACTGAATATGCCACATCAGATTCAAGAAGTCCAATTTCAAGATCCCAAAGCAGATCATTAAGTTTCTCTTCACTGATACCGCGAGACGTTTTCCTGTCAGTCTTTACGACATCTTCAATGCTTCTCCTTGTCCTCAGAGTATGTTCTAATTCTGTCTCAATACTTTTTTCAATTTGCTTGTCGATCTGCTCTTCTCGCCTGCGTTTTTCTATCCTTCTCCTTCTTGTCAGTTCTTCAGATTTCTTTGGTTTTTTAACCAATTTTTTAATCTTCGAATCTGTCAATTCCCTTGGTTTGGGTTCAGCGATTTTATCCTTTGGTTCTTCAACCACGATTTTCTCTTCATCTATGGTTTCTAACTCAGGTTTTTCGACAGGTTCTTCAGGCTCAACACCCTCCGTTTCCTTTTCTAACTCTACTTGCAGTTCAGCCTCAAGTTTGTCTTCAAATTTCTTTAGTTTCTTCCTTAAAAATTTAAACATTCTAGATACCTAAAAGATCATTATCCCTCTAATGACATTCCTGACATAAGTCCCTGTGCTTTGTCGGTAACCTCTGCTGCTTCCGTTTGCAATTTTTGTACCATATTCGATATTTTTTCCTCAGTTTGTTGTAGGCTCTTTATCCTTTTATCCATTGTATCAATGACATCGTCAGATGTTTTTTCGATTACTATTCCGTCACCTACATCAAAAAGAACTTTAGTCGTCTTTTTTGCGGTAGCATCAATAAAAGCACCACCCCCTATCGGAAGCAACACATCAACACCCGTATCGCCCTTACTGAGATGCTCTAAAGTCATCTTAGCTTTGGTTTGATCCATAATTGCATTTTGTAAATACGAAAACTGTACATCTAATGAATTTAATTGCTCTTTATATTGTTCAATCAACGCCATATATTTTTGCAGCTCTTCTTCTTTTGTCATGTTATTCTCCATGTTCTGTACCCTTATCCGCTAATCAATAAGGTACTATTAATGTATTTCTTTCATCAACATTGCATAAACCAAGATCCAAAAAATTGACTTGGATTTAAGGAAACAATAATTTTATAACATATAACCACATAAAAATTACAGATGAAGTCAACCAGGACTACTGTCACCATAGGAATTATTCTGATTGTTATAGCTCCTTCTCTAGCATATGGCACTTCATTTACGGGTTTTAATACTGAGGACAATACATTTGATTCTGAAGTGGCCGTTGTATTAGTTACAGGTTTTGAACCTTTTGGCATATATGATGTCAATCCTTCTCAGCTGATTGCAGAGGCACTTAACGGGGAATACATCAATGATACAGAGATAGTCGGTATCGTTTTACCTGTAGATTTTGATGAATCTGTGGATATTGTCGTTCAGGCTGTTGAAGACTATGATCCATTACTTGTAATGAGTATTGGTCTTGCACCTGGTGCTGTTTCAATAGAGCTAGAAAAGATTGGTGTAAACCTTAAAATACCACTGTTAAATGAAAGTAGTTGGTTATTCCCTCGAAGGATAAATCCAGATGGTCCATTTATTAGGATATCGCCTATTGACACCAGAAAAGTAACAAAAGAGTTAAGGGAAGCGGACATCTCTGCGCATCAGAGTTTTTCTGCAGGGATCTATGTATGCAATGCTGTTTTATATGGAACTTTAGGATACATTAAAGATCATGAACTCTCAACAAGAGCGGGTTTTATTCACGTTCCACTTTTAAACTCTCAAGATCCAAATGGCATGGAATTGGAAACAATGATTGAAGCCGTTAAATTGTCAATAAATACCAGTTTGTAAATGATTTTACTCCATGCTTTTGGCGGAAAACTTCATCATTTTTAATTATTGTGCTTTTCCAACAATTATTGTTTTGATTCTGACCCGTCAACTCCCTAAGTTATTGGCCGATTGTATCTCACTTTAAGAATATGCTAAAACTGTTACTGTTCTTGCATATGTCCTAGCTATATTCACGATGATTACAATGGTGATGTGTACCTGGGAGTATAATATGTAGGAACAGACCAATTATTTTGAAAGGTATGCTGAGGATGCCACATATTATTTTCAAGGGTATCAACATTATTTTTAATGGCAAAAGTAGTATTTTGACAAATATGTGAAGTATTACGCGTATCAATCTTAGGACTAATCTTATGCGTTGCGGACTTGCTGTGTCATCGTTGAGTTGTTTTTGGAATTCTTTTAATTCCTCATCTTCAACATTCAGGTTAAGAATTTTTTCTTTCAATTCATCAATGTTCATGCTTTGTATTTCTTCAAAAAGGTGAGATTCATTGACCTCTATTGCTGTATTGTATTCCACTGCTGGCACTGCTGGCAACATCATCATGAGAAATACTGCCAACAAACTCCCAAATATAATTTTCTTTTTCATTTTTCTATCTCTCCTAAATATAATAATTAGAGGATAGTAATATGTTGGAAAGATATAATGATTCCTATTAAAAAATGAGAATCTAAACTCTCAAAAGGATATTACAATACAGACAAAAAAACTACTGACTGTTTATTATTTCCTCTGCCAATCTTTTATATTTTAATGCAAGTTCTTCAGATCTATCTTTGCTTTTTGATTCCGAATATATCCTAAATATTGGTTCTGTACCAGACGGCCTCATCAACACCCATCCATTCTCAACATAGAGTTTAACACCATCTGTTTCATCTACCTTTATAACATCTCTATCGTCCTTGGTTTGTTCAGCTAATTCTTTCATGGCCATTTCCTTTTTATCATTTGGACAAGGCATCTTTGTTTTATGTACCTCATATATTGGAATTTCTTTAATTAACTCCGATAACGCCTTGTTTTCTCTTGCCATAATTTCCATTATTTTTGCAATTGCCATTGCCGAATCGCGACAGTACTGCATCTCCGGAAATATGAGTCCGCCGTTTTCCTCTCCGCCAAAAACGGCATTTTTTTCAATCATTGTACGTGCTACAAATGGTGAACCTACCATAGTATGTATTACCTCAGCATCATTTTCTGTGACTACGTCATCAAAACAACTTGATGTAGTAACTGGTGTGATGGTCGTTCCGCCTTTCTTTTCTTTTGTTATATATTTTGCAGCGAGGGCCAAGGTTTTATCACCCCATATATAGGTTCCATTCTCATCGATAAATATTGCACGATCTGCGTCTCCGTCTTGAGCAGCGCCAAGATCTGCTCCCACTTCAGTTACCTTTTGTATGAGATCTCCAAGATTCTCTGGAACGGGTTCTGAATTATGTCCTGGGAATGTTCCATCTAGCTCACAATATAACTCAGTAATTTTACACCCTAACTTTTCAAGGAGAATGGGCGTTGCTACACAACCTGCACCATTACCGCAATCAAGAACAATATGATACTGTCGTTCCTTTCTGAGGTCTACATCGACATTTGATAAAATCCCATCTATATAAAAATCGACGGCGTCATCCCACGTTGAAAGTTTTCCGACACCCTTCCATTCTGCAAGTAAGTAATTTTTTTCAAAATATATTTTCTCTATGTCTTCTTCCACGTCCTTGGAGAATTCTGTTCCATCACTAGCAACTCCTTTTATGCCATTAAACTGAGGGGGGTTATGTGAAGCAGTTATCACTACACCTGAATCAAAATCTTTTTCTTTAACTGCGTATTGTAAAGCGGGTGTGGGTACAAGACCAACATCAATAACATCACATCCCGTTGAAAGCAAGCCTGCAGAAATTGCATTTTTCAACATATGGTTCGAAAGTCTCGCATCTGTTCCTATGGCAACTTTTGGTCTTATCACCGTTTTTTTTAGATAAGTGCCCCATGCCTTACCGATTCCAAGAGCAAGTTCACAGTTCATATCCTCGTTAACAACGCCTCTTATGCCGTTTGTACCAAATAATTTAGTCATCTCTAATACCTAAAAGCAAAATATCGTAACCTGGAAACTCATATAGACTTTACCGTAGTTTACCATAAATAATCGAAAATGTCGGTGTCCAAAAGGAATTTTACTTTGATTCTCCTTTAAATTTCTCTATGATTTCTTCTGTTTTGTCCATAAATTGTGTTGTTAGCTGACCTAATAACTTTTCATTGTCCGCCTCGGTTGTTAATCGGATTATCGGACTTGTGTTTGATGAGCGGATGAGCACCCATCCATTCTTAAGATCAACTCTTACACCATCCATTGCATTAATATTTTCAAATTCTTTTGTGAGTTCAACTTTCAATCTTTCTACGACATCGAACTTGATCTGATCATCGCAATCTATGACTTCCTTTTTTGTTGGATATGTGGGAATTTCTGCAGCGAGTTCACCAAGAGTTTTTTCATTGTTATCAAGTATTTCTGCTATTTTTAATGGAACCACTAACGCATCATCAAATAGGAAATACTCCGTAAGTATCAAATGACCTGAGGATTCTATGCCAAGGGGTGATTTTTCTAGTTTTGCCTCTAGAGTTAAAAATGTATGGCCAACAGGTATTTGTTTAACCTTGAATCCAAGTGGCTCAAGCTGTTCTTTTACTGCTTTGGAACATTCAACATTAACTATTATTGTACCCTTTTTTTCAGCCAATCCGTACTTGCCTAAAATGATTCCTGTTTCATCTGCTGACAATACCTTGCCCGTGTTATCAACTATTACTGATCTGTCTCCATCTCCATCAAAAGCAACACCGAAGTCACAATTGTTCTTCTTCACCGCATCAACTAGAACTGTCAGATTCTCTGGTTTAGGTTCAGAGGGGCGTTTTGAGAATGACGGATCAGGTTCACAAAAAACATGTACTGTGTCTAGTCCAACAGCATCAAAGACATCAGGTGCTGAAAGTGTTGTGCTGCCGCCTCCACAATCTATAGCTACTTTCAGTTTTTTATTGAATTTAAATTTTGATTTGAAAAAGTTTTTGTAACTTGTTTTTGGATCTACCACTTCTACATCCCCTACTTTTTCCCAGCCAACAGCATCAAAATCATCATTAAGTGTGAAATCCCGTATTTTCATCAATTCTTTCTCTGGAAGACCTACTCCATCCCCATAATAAAATTTGATTCCATTCCATTCGGGTGGTAGATGGCTGGCCGTTACAAAAGCTATGAGATCTTGTTTTAATTCCCATCCTTTGAATAGAGTTTGTCCAAAAGCAGTGTTTCCCGTATAGACTATGTCTATTCCGGTTGCCGAAACTCCTGCAATGAATGAATGCACTAATGGAATGCTAGATTGACGGATGTCATTGCCTACAGCAATTTGTTTTCCATGAATTACATTTTTCACATAATTCCCTGCAGCAAGTCCTATCTTGTAAAATATTTCAGGAGAAATGTCCTTTTCGTATAATCCTCGTATATCATATGCTCTAAAAATGTGTTTGGAAATGTCTAGTTTCATTACACCGCAATTGGCAATCCCTTATAAAAAACTGATTGATTTTACGAGCAGAAAAAGGGAGAATGGTAACAAGAACTCATTCTTATGAGACATTTAGATATATCGATGATAGATTATTCTCCAATTACATTTCCTATTTGTTTTTTTGGATAACCTTCTGGAACTGGTTGAGTCCAAACCACTTCTTTATTCATAATGCTGTCGTCTGCTATAGTTTCATTGTCACCAAAAACTGAATCTTTAAGATTTGAATGACTACCAATTTTACAATTTTCGCCAACAACACAGTTGTTTAAAACGGCACTATCTTCAATTCTTGCATTGTCATAAACAATGGTTGAGTTTAGTTTTGAATTACTGCCGATATAAACATTATCTCCTATGCAACAGTCCTTTAGATCTCCATGTATTTCACAGTTTCTTCCGAGATAATTTTCCATTTTGTTCTTTCTTATTAGGAATCTATGTACATCAAGATAGCTGCTGATACGACCTATGTCCATCCAGTATCCATCAAATTTAAAACCAAAAAAACGTTCAGTATCACTGATTATTTGAGGGAATATTTCCTTTTCCATTGAAATCAAACGGTCGGTTTCTATATAGTCCAAAATTTCTGGTTCTAGAAGATATGCTCCCGCATTAATAAAATCAGACGGTGCATCTTCTGGTTTTGGTTTCTCCACAAAACCAACAATGTTTCCATTATCTTCTACGTCTGCCACGCCAAACTCAGACACGTTTTCCACAGGCCATAGAGAAATGGTTGAAACAGCATTATTCTCAATATGAAATTTGACCATGTCATCAAGATGTAGCGAACATATAATATCACTGTTTAACACCAGAAACCGTCCGGTAATATGTTTCTCAGCAAATTTCACTGCCCCGCCCGTACCAAGAGGCTTTGGTTCATCATTAACAATGATTTCTTTTCCAAAATCGTTTTCCCTGAAATATCTTTCTATCTGATTTTTACGATAATTTACGGCGAGGATAACCTTGTCCACTTCTTCTGGTAAAGAATCTATTAGATACGATATCATGGGTTTGTTTAGTATGGGTAGCAATGACTTTGCCCTTGTGTATGTGAACGGTCTAAGCCTAGTGCCAAATCCTCCTGCAAGAATGATCGCCTCCATTTTTTATCTCTCCTTATGTATGTATCGAGTAGAGCTTTAGATCCACTAATAAATCTTTCTAGTATTCCCTATATTGGGCATGATAGAACAGATTAGACAACGTCGCATAAGGGTTGAAGGTATTTTTTAAAAAATGTATGTGTGTGGAATGATAAGGAGAACAAACCATTTTTGTAAAGGGAAAGACTTATAAATAACTAAATGGGTGTATTTATTGATAGAATGGGAGATGAAATCGTAGAATCAGAAGAAGTTAGCAAAATGTTCGATGGCAGTAGAGGAACATTATCTTCAGACGAGGAACTGGCTTTACATA
This sequence comes from Thermoplasmatota archaeon, assembly GCA_030616985.1. Lineage (GTDB taxonomy): Archaea > Thermoplasmatota > E2 > DHVEG-1 > DHVEG-1 > JAUWWG01. The sequence goes on along the minus strand of JAUWWG010000048.1, from coordinate 5,149 downwards.
TCATGCATAGATTCAACATTGATCGGGAGACAATGGAGACTATGCCTGCTTTTGAAGAACATCTGAAACCATTGTTGGGAAAAAAAGAGGAATAACGTTCCCTCATCTAGCTACACCTATTTCAATTTTTTTACGAAATACATATAAGACTCTGTTAGATTTTGGGATTAGTGGATTTTATGAAGAACCTAGAGCGATTATACTCAGACAGAGCAGGAAAAATGAGGAAGTCAGTAATACGTGAATTACTTAAAGTTGCCCAAGATCCTGAAATTATTTCATTTGCCGGTGGTCTCCCAAGTCCAAATTCATTTCCAATAAAAGATTTAGAGGGAGTCATACAATCCGTAATGGAGAAGCATGGTAAAACTGCCCTACAATATGGAACCACTCAGGGTTTGCTGGAGCTTAGAGACTCTATTGCAGAGAGGGCATATAAAGATGGGATGAAAGATATTACTGCTGACAATGTGATAATTACCAGTGGGTCACAGCAGGCGTTAGACGCAATTGGTAAGTTATTTCTTAACCCTGGTGACACTGCACTTGTTGGATTACCGACCTATTTAGGCGGAATAAATGCCTTTAGAAGCTATGAGAGTAGCTTGACAGGCATTCCACTAGATAAGGATGGTATGAGAATAGATCTCTTGGAGGAAACGATAAAAAATTTGCTGAAGGCTGATGTCACCCCAAAGTTTATCTATGTAGTACCAACCTTTCAAAATCCTGCGGGAGTTATCATGCCAGAATCGCGCAGAAAACAACTCGTCGACATAGCAAATGAATACGATTTAATTATTATTGAGGATGACCCATACGGAAAACTTAGTTATGATGCAGATCATATAAAACCCATCAAAACCTTTGACGATGAAGGTCATGTTATTTTTATGTCTACTTTTTCAAAGATTCTTTCCCCTGGTTTTCGTCTTGCGTGGACCATTGCATCTGATGAACTGACTAGGAAACTGGAGATTTGTAAGCAGGCATTGGATCTTTGCACAAATACGTTTACTCAATTCATAGCCAGTGAATTTATGAGACGTGGGTCCATGGATTTACATATAATGAAGATAAATGAAATGTATAAACCAAAACGAGATCTCATGATGGACGCTATGGAAAAATATTTCCCTGAAGGGTATGTTTGCAATAAACCCAAGGGCGGAATGTTTGCTTGGGTTACTCTGCCTGAAGGAATAGATACTGAAATTATGTTCTTGGATGCTATAAAAAATAAGGTGGCATATGTTCATGGTAAGGCTTTTCATGTTGATGGTGGCGGTGGCCGGTCAATGAGACTCAATTTTTCATATCCATCCAATGATCAAATTGGGGAAGGTATGAAACGACTTGCAAGTGTGATAGAGAGAAAACTTGAAACTTTGACGGTTTAGTAATTTGTATGCATCTGAGTAAAAAAATCATATGTTATGCGATTTTAACAATAGTTTGTCTTAGCTCTCTCTCAGGATGCATTTTAGAAGACTTATTATTTGGTACAAGCTTTTCGTTAACCTCCTGGGGTGTATGCGATGATGAAGGATTTCCAGGTTTATCTCTTGTTTTTTCTAGTACCGGAACTATAACGATTAAAATTTTTGGACCTACCGGTAACCTACTTGACTCAGATTTGCTTTTTTATGGAAGTAACAATACCCTTCTTCACTTGGCCCCATACAGAGGGACTGTCACGTCCGGCCAATATAGGCTAAGGACATATGATAAAAACAATAATGAGATATTTGAAAAAACGTTTTCTTTTAACGGCCCAGAATTGTCTATTTCCTCTTGTACACATAAATTGTGGAAACAGGAATCATGGAAAGACGATTACTCGCTGTTAGCCATGAAGGTATACAACAAAGGGGATACACCTGCATATCCGTACAATGCAGAGATGAATGTTGATTCTAAAAGTTATTTTGGTCTTGTATTGCCTAGTGTAATTCTACCGGGTGAGAGCAAAGATGTTGATTGCTTTATTTATAATGAAGATATTTCTGAGGGGACGACTTTTACTATATCTTTAGAAGATTCCATTGGGGGTACAATAGGCAATGGTTCTTTTTCTGTTGTTATAGAGGATGATGTACCAACAAAGGAATTCAAATGGAAATATGGTGGACGTAACCGTCGACTGAGTGTCCCATATCCTGAGTTTTTATATTCATACTATAGCAGTATTGATAGGTCTCGCCTTGAGGATTACAGCGTTTATGTCTTTGATTTATATGATGACGATTACATCGATTTGCTAATTGATCGTTTAATGTATGGTTCCAACATAGAAGATGATGTTGATAAGATAAATTTTGCCGCATCTTTTGTTCAAAACCTTGAATATAAAAAAGATAGCGAAACAAATGGCTCTTTTGAGTATCCTCGCTACCCAGTTGAGACAATATTTAATGGAGATGGTGGAGGAGATTGCGAAGACATGGCTGTTCTAACTGCAGGTATACTAGATCGAATGGGCTATGATGTTGCGCTGTTTAGATTAACTGAGCATATGGCTGTTGGAGTAAGTCTGGATGAAAATATCTCGAGTTATGAGCATTATATCGATAATTACTATTTTTTGGAGACAACGGCAAGTCACAAACTTGGTTTTATACCTAGTGAGTATAAGTCAAAATCCAATCTAACAGTCTATCCTATTTCGTCCCGGCCTTTACTTATTCACAAATGGAAGAATAATAGTATAACAATATTTAAAGAGACGGAGCTAGGTGATTTTGTAAAGGCATCTTTAATTGTAGAAAATCTTGGTAGTGGTATAGCCGAAAACATTCTAGTTACCGCAGGTTTCTATACACAAAATAACCTGGAATTTAATGTCGAGGCCGAAATTATCCTCTCTTTAAAACCAGGGGCAAAAGAAAAAATAACTCTAATGGTAGATATTCCACAAGATGCGACAACATGGTTCAAAACTAGGGTTTATTTAGAAGATGAGATTGTAAATGAAAAAGAATCGGCATCCTCTTTTCCATAGTTATTTATAGAGAAATTATAGGAAAGATTAAAAAATATGCAAACTGAACTCTTAGAAATAAATGGAATCAAATACTTGGTGAAAATTCATTATGAAAACAGGAGTAACTCTCGTGTATCTATTAGAAGAACAGCAATAAACATACGAATACCTTCTTTTCTGAGTAGCGCGAAAAAGAATGAACAACTAGAAAAAATGAAAACTTGGGCTAAAAACAAAATAATGAAAAATCCTGAGAAATTTAGACTAAAACCTCAGAAAGAATACAAAAATGGAGACTTACTAAAAATTGGTGACGAGGAGTTCGCCCTTAGAATTGAATTCAAAGACAAGAAGGGCAGTTCTGCTGGACCTATAGGCAATACAATTAAACTTTCCATATCTGACAATCTTTCAAAGGAGGAGCAGAATAATCATATCTCTTCGCTTATAAGTAGATGTATTGCTTATAAAAGACTGCCGAAACTACAAGAGAAAATTCATGAATTAAACGAGAGGCATTTTAACCAGAGAATAAATAAGATATTTTTTAAACATAACAAATCAAACTGGGGAAGCTGTTCCAATGCCGGAAATATAAATATTTCAACAAGGCTGTTGTTTGCCCCAGATGAAATTTTAGAATATGTTTGTATTCATGAACTTGCACACCTTATTGAACAGAACCATTCTGATAGATTCTGGACGCTGGTTGAAACAGCAATGCCTGACTACATGGAAAAAGAAAGATGGCTTAAGGAAAATAGAGATTTGTGCAGATTTTAGAAGATGGAACTACAAGATCAGATTGATAGTCCAGAATGTAAAAGAGTATATCCTCTGACTGGAGTACATCTTTTCCTACCTTTTGCAAATGAATCACTTAGGATTGCTCAAATTAACTTTTTTTTGTCAACATTTTTCTAAAATATTTCCAATGCCAAAGTATGTGAAATATCGAAATGAAAGTCATTGCAATTCCAAATTCAACATGAAAAAATAATGCATCAGAATAGGAGGGAATCTCTATACCAAAACTTACTTTTAAAACTAGGAGAATTCCAAGTATACCTGAGACTAGGAATGTAATCAGAAGGAGGAGGTTCCATATTTTTCTGTGCTTAACCGCTGTGATTTTTTTCTTTTTGGAAAGTATTAAACTAGTGAGATAAAAAACTACAAGCAATAATACAATAGGAATGAAAAAATAATCTATTCCTCTTCCTTTGGATTCTATTTGGATCGATGCGTTGCCACCTTCTATTCCCTCCTTCTGTTCAACTCTATTTTCAGGAGCTGGTTGTGAGAGATCACAAATTCCATCACCATCCGTATCTACATATCTTCCACAATTACCTGGATACGTGTCATTTATTTCTCCAAAGGGGCAATTATCCCATGCTACTACTGTAGATATATTTAGCATTGTCAAGACCAAAAAGAGACCTGAAGTAATTAATATACGTACCCATTTCTTCGAGATTGTTTTTTTGTTATTTTTCATTGTATCCCCCAACTATTAATTAATCGTTCATTATATAACACTTGTGCAAAAAATATACACAACCATTACATAAATAGAGAAATAATGGTGAATGTTTATGATTCTTGTTGAACATTTATTGTCCTCATTGTTGATTGATATGATTTTAAAAACAAAGAAGAAAAAAGGATGGAGGGGGAAAATCTCATTTATCAAGTTATAATGATAAATGGACCCATTACTAAACCATTTAATGTCCTTGTAACTTCGTCTGCATTTGATGCCGAGGCAGTAACAGTTATTTCGACTTGTCCAAACCCAATTATAAATCCTTCTTCTAATGTGCTTTCCGTTTTTATAGCACCAGGATCAAGCGTTGTACCACATTGACTACATCCACTACACTCATGATATATATCGATTTGACCTAGGATGCCGCCCTCCACTGAAATAGTAATAGTGATGTCTTCTGCAGCTGTATCACCAACATTTGTAACAGCAACGACCACTGCTCCTATATGTCCTACAACCCCATCTATTTCAAGTTCAGTCTCTGTCGTTTCTTCACCTATGCATATGGGTCCAAATGTCATTAATAATATTAGAACTGCAATTAATCCAAAAATTCTGAGTTTTAATCTGTTTTTCTTCATTTTTTATTTACCCCTATTTCTTAACAATTGTTA
>JAUWWG010000122.1 GCA_030616985.1 Thermoplasmatota archaeon | reverse complement strand
GGAGGAACAGACACTTAAAACACATCAAAGAGCAGGTTTAAGGCAAAAACATACCGTCGGGTAATAATCCTATAGATGTTGCACCTAGTTCTTAGTTCCTACGTCGTGCCCATCATAAAATCCTTTAATTTCATTCCAAATTATGCTCATTTTATAAATCTATAATCTATTTACCACGATGGTTAACTGTTATGAACAGATATGATAATAAGTTTATATCTTTGCAAGCAGGGGTATAAAATGGTTTATGAACATAAGGTAATAAGAGACTCGATTCATGGAGATATAAAAATTGAAGGATTAATCATTGACTTGTTGGAAACTCCAGAACTTCAGCGTTTGTATAATATTAAACAGCTTGGCCTTGCACATCTAGTTTTCCCCGGAGCACATCACACCAGGCTAGAACATTCTCTTGGAACATACAATATAGCTTTTAAAGCCGCAAATCTATTGGAACTAGATAAAAATGATACAGAGCTTATTACCTGTGCAGCTTTGTTACATGATATCGGTCATGGCCCCTTTTCCCACACCTTAGAATCCATTCTTAGAAGTACTCTTGATGCAGATCATGTAGATCTAACAGAGAAACTCATTCTTGGAGAATATGACATTTTTTGTTCTGAGGAAAAGGAATTTATAACATCCCCGGGCGTCCACGAAATACTGGATAGGAATAGCATAAACCAAAAGGATGTTGTTGATATTATTAAAGGGAAATCACATAAAAAGCAATATCTAAGTCAGATTTTGAATAGTGCTATCGATGTAGATCAATTGGATTATCTTATCCGCGATGCTTACTATACTGGCGTTGCCTATGGAATAATAGATATAGAACGTTATTTACAGACGCTGACTATCAACAGTGGCAAACTAGCAGTTAGAAGAAAAGGCGTTGGGGTCGTAGAGAGCATTTTGATGGCACGGGCTTTGATGTATTCCTCCGTATACTTTCATAAAACAGTTCGTATTGCAGAACTGATGCTTTCTAAGGCCATTGAAATGATACATTGTGCAAATCCTTTCGATTTTTTTAAGATGACTGACGCAGAACTTGTGAGTGACATGAAAAGAATGGGGACATTTCAATATAAAATTGTCACATGTCTAAAATATAGAAAACTGTTTAAACAAGCTTACTCCGCATCTTTCTCTGATTTAAACGAGCAGAATATCGATATTGTCAAGAATCTAGAAAACGTAGAATCGAGAAGAGAAAAGGAAAAAGAGATAGAAGAAATACTTAACATACCTGCCGGACATATAATAATTGATGTTCCATATAGGGAACTGCATTACGCCGAACCACGCATAGATCAGATCGATATCATGATCATCGACGAAAACGATATTAAAACATTGAATGAGTTTACCCCTGTGGCTGGAGCTATCAAATCAAGAACCATTACAGATTGGAGTGTCATGATTGTAACAGATGAAAAACATAGAGATGTTGTGTCAAAGAATGCCGAGAAACTGCTTTTTGGCTGAAATAATTATCTTGTGTTGTTCTCATTCTCCTGATATTGTGATTATAATCTATTTCTTACGTGTCACCGTAATTCATATATGCTATAATTATATCCCGTAGTGATTGGTTTTACTATGTCAGAAGTCAGATGGAAAAAGATAGAAGAAATTCTTGACGAAAAAAGAACAGATGAGACCGTCCATCTTCATGGGTGGATATACCGAACACGTAGCAGTGGAAACATCGCGTTCACCGTAATACGGGATGTTACTGGTACAATACAGGCAACTGTCAAAAAAGGCAATCTTCCAGATAATGAATTTGAAGACGCAAAAAAAGCGTTGATTGAATCCTCTGTAGAGTTGAAAGGTATTGTTAAAGAAGATAAACGAGCGCCTGAGGGATACGAACTTCAGGTTAAGGGGTTTAATGTTGTTAATTTCGCAGAACCTTTTCCCATAGTAAAGGATCAAAGCCCAGAATTCCTCCTTGATCAAAGACATCTTTGGATCCGATCTCAAAAACTCACTTCAATATTAAAAATAAGATCTACTGCTGTAGGAGCAATACATAAGTTTTTCAGAGATAGAGGTTACTTTGAATTCGATGCCCCAATCTTACAGCCAAATCAATGTGAAGGTGGTTCTACTCTGTTTGAAGTTAAATATTACGATAATAAGACGTATCTCTCCCAGACATGGCAACTTTATGCTGAGGCAGCAGTATTTTCACTTGAAAAAATCTACAACATGGGACCAACTTTTAGAGCGGAACGATCCAAAACTTCGCGGCATTTATCTGAATTTTGGATGGCTGAGATGGAAGCAGCTTGGATGGATCTGCATAACGTTACCGAGATTGCCAAAGAAGAGGTAAAATTTATCCTAAGTGAGGTTCTGAAACATAACAAACGTGAACTAAACTTACTGAAACAGGACATCAATAAATTACAGCATATTGCAGAATCAGAGTTTTCAACGATAACATATACCAAAGCCCTTGAGATACTCAATGAAAAGGAAAACATGAATGTTCAGTGGGGCAAAGACCTTAGAACAATTGAAGAAAATAAACTTATGAATCATTTCGACACTCCAATTGTTGTAACAAATTACCCACTGGAAATAATGGCATTTTATAAGCCGAAAGATCCAGATGACCCAAAAACAGCACTTTGTTTTGATATGATTGCTCCAGGAGAATATGGGGAAATAGTTGGCGGATCCCAACGGAATCTTGATGTTGAAGACATGGAGAAAAAACTCAAGGAATCTGGGGAAAACATTGAGAACTATGAATGGTATTTTGACCTAAGAAGATATGGTTCTGTTCCCCATTCTGGTTATGGTCTTGGTGTTGAGCGTGTTGTTGCATGGATCTGCGGCATTGACAACATCAAAGATGCTATTCCGTTTCCACGAACAATATTACGTTTTAGGCCCTAGAGTGAAATCACCATGAAATCAAAGGTACACGTGATTATATCTGGTAGAGTCCAGGGAGTATGGTTCCGAGCGAGCACAAAAGATAAGGCAGAACAGCTTGGCATAACTGGATGGGTAAGAAACACATCTGATGGAAATGTTGAAGCAGTATTTGAAGGGGATGAAAGAATCATAGAAGAAATGCTTGAATGGTGCAATCATGGTCCACCACTAGCAAAGGTTGACAATGTAGAAGTTGAAAAGCAGCCCGTATCTGATGAATTTGATCAATTTTCCGTTAGATACTAGAGAGAACCATTAAAAGAATCTATCATCTCCTTATTTCTATCGACAAGAAATATTGTTTCAAAACTATCTTCAAATTCTTTTGCCATTTTTACAATTGTTTCTGCTGCTTTTCGATGAGATACACCACCAACACCTGTACCCATTCCAGGAATGGCAATACTGCTAAGCCCCATTTCCTTAGCAAGTCTTAATGCAGCCTGAGTTGCAAGCCTTACGTTTTCCACACCAATTCTCATCGCAGGTCGTTTCATAGTGGGGGCATGAATAACATATTTGCAAGGTAAGCTACCGGCTGTTGTTGAAACAGCTTTGCCAACAACAATAGGAGACTTATTAACAGCCTCTTTTTCAATCTCTGCTCCACCAACACGTTTTATGGCACTGGCTACTCCACCATCCATATAACCAAAAGAATTTGCAGGGTTTACAATAGCATCACAATCAATCTGAGTGAGATCTCCTAGTTTAACAATGATTGGCATAAAAATTATTTTTTCCCTTTTTCTTCCTTTTCCCTCATTTTTTCCTTTTCTTTTTCTTCAAGATGTTTTTTTTCTTTGGTTATCCCACCCTGTAATACTCTCATCCTAGAGTTCAAGGATCTAATTTTCTCTTCAATGTGATTCTTTTTGATTTTGTACTCAGCCCGTGTGATACTGTGGGAGTCGCATTTATCTTTTAATTCCTCTACTTTTCTTTTTTCCGCCTCAATAGCCTTTTCTTTTTTTGCAATGTTTCTCTCCAATCTTTTTATGAAACCCATGTTATTTACCCCACAATTCTTTTCTATGTGCCTCAAGGGTATTATTTTCCCTACCTAAATATTCTGCGAAAGTTTTAACTTTTTCCCCACTGGCCTGATATGGCTGAGGAAAGGTCTTTTTGTAATTTAAATCTCTTAGTAAGTGGTGATCAAGAATAATATCACAATCCAATTTTTCTTTTATTTCAACTAGATTATCTGCCGCGTCTTGCAGGTTTTGCATACTAAATTTCCAACCTAAAAAGATGGTTGGTGGACCATCCATAATGAGTAGATCAGGATTTTGAGAAATAATATACTCCTTTGCGCTCTTTGTTACAGGACCCTGAACATCAGATGCATGTAACAATCTTTTTTCACCATCATAAATGGTTGTCATTATAACATAACCGAGCCGTACGTTTTCAGGACCATGGAAAAACGGTGGAGAGAATATAAGTTCTGTATTGCCAACATTGTGTTTTGAATCATCACAATAAATCAGATCACATGAGTCTTCCACTATTTTTTTAAAATCTGTTCCTCTTTTCTGTTGCGATTTATTAATGTTTTTGTTGATGTCTTTTGCAAATATCGTTTTGTCTTTGTAAAAGCCTGCAGATGGATCGTAGTGGTCATAATGATAGTGAGATATAACAAGTATATTGCATTGTTTTGCAGTCTTTGCTATTTCATTTTTTGTTTTTTCCAGTGCCACCATTTCCTGTTCCGCAGGTGGCAACCCGTATCTTTTTGGACCAAGAGCCGCAGATGGATCAATTAGAATCTTGCAATCTTTGGTTTCTACATATGTTGCCATTGAACGTACGCCAAGTGAGTCAGATGCCATCGGTACTACTTTCATAATTTATCGTGCTTGTAAACATTTGAACAAGATAAAAACATATCCTTGTTAAAAACGTAGTAGAAAAAAGAATACACCTTAGAAAAACTGAGCTTGTTCGAATTTTATTTTACCGCTCTTAGGATATATCGTCATGGATTCATCACATCGTTCACAATAAAATTCTATGATAAAAACTGAATCAAGTCTTCTTATCGGTATCTGTTTTATTGGTTTTCCACATCGAGGGCATCTTTTATATTGATTCATTTTCTTTCCAGCATAGTATTTATATTTCATAATATATAAATATTACTAGAATTTAATGTGGCGTAAGTTTTAGAATTAAAATTAGGAGATTTTGTGGTCGTAAAACTATCCACTCATCGTTTAAAAATAACCTCACCTGCATAGATTATCTTAAAGATTCGGTGATACGGAATCATTGCAGTTGTGGTTTGCATGAACGATTTTCCAAGCGCTACAATTTCTTTGCCAGAGATAATCTTGGTATCATTTCGTGCCCCTCTATGAACATACCATATCTCTGTCTTTTCTAAATCGGAAGCTTGTCTCCATTTCAACTCATTTAAAATAACTTTAGGGCTATTTTTAATTTTTCTTTTGTTCATATCCATCCTTCTGTGTAGAATTTCATTTCCTCCATGTCTTCTTTTGTAAATGATATCATAAGATAATACTGCAATGCCTTATCAAAGAGATTACTAAAGTTTTGAAATAGGTCATCTCAGGTTGTACTAGTTTAATTAGAAAATTGCAAAGGATAAAACCTTTTTGCAATGGTATCACCAGCGTCATATCATATTGATTGATAATTGCGATACTCACCCCATCATGGTTCCCGACCCTTGGAATATTCGTCGTATTCTGAGGGTCATTTTTCCAATTTTTAGATTATGTTTTACTAAGTTATATTGACAAAATTATAAGGAGTTCTCTCCGTATAAACCTTTTTGTGGGTTCATTGAAAATACTCCTGTTGCTTGGCTACAAAATCCCCACCGATCCTACTCCACTTGACGTTTGGCAGTTTTAAGGTTTCGGTGATAATTTGTTTTATCTCTTCCCGTTTCTGTTTGTTCTTCACATTATTGATTGTTATGTACTCACACCATTGCTCGTCTTCATCTGGTAGCTCTTCAATTTTCTTCTTGCTCGGCTTTGTCTTTTGCTCTACCTTCGGCTTCACCAGGTTACCATTTTCAAAAACAGCATAACCATTCACACTGCTCTCACCCTTTGTTGTTTTTGGTCGTTTCAGATTCTGTCCAGCCTCTTCTTCCTTTTCGCTATTTTGCGTTTTCATTTTTTCACTCCTACTAATAAAAAAAATCAGTCAGTTTATAGTTACTATTAAAAAAATTCATATATTAGAATAAAAACTAGGAACAATCTGATTAAAATAAAATCAAAACTGCACATCGAGTATAAACGAATATAGGGGATTTAGACCGCGACAGGATAAAATATATTCAACAGCAAAGAAATCGACCATAGTACGTCTTAAAAACAGCTATACCACAGATAAATGCAGTTGCACAGACTCAATTGCAGATTGATTTTTGTAACATTATTACTTGCTGATTATGATGTTGATGGATTAGATGATTGAAAAATAGTCCGGTTTTTCATTTCAAAAATAAAGTTATTTTGAATCAAAAATTTTTAGGAGGGGCCCCACTTAAATTTTTGTACCCCCTTTATTCAGACATAACTAATTGCTAAATATTATATGGTTCTTTTGCAGGATGACAATCAAGTTGGAATATTGTAAAATCAATTGATGGAGGAGAACCAAAATGCCAACCTCTTTGCATAAATATTCTTCCTTGAACAACATATGGTTTATCTTTTATATCCCAATAATTTTTATTCCATCTATTGAAAAATCCATTATGAAAATAAGCATCTAAATTTTTATTATTATAAATATTATTTTTAGTAATTTCATTGTTTTTTGAGGATAAATAATAATCAGTAAGCCATTCAATAAAATCTGTATTAGATATGATTTAAACTAAATATCAGATTAAAGCAACAGCAATGTT
>JAUWWG010000069.1 GCA_030616985.1 Thermoplasmatota archaeon | reverse complement strand
TGAAGATAGGATGAATACCCTTGATCTAAAGGTCAGAACTGATGTTAGAGCTGAAATAAGTAATATGCATAAAGAATTTTCAAAAGTTCTCGATCGGGTACATTACGAAAACAGATATCATAATCGTAAATCAGAGTCCCCTGGAAAGATTCCAAAGATTACTAATCGTACAGATTATTAATCCTGGAACATTCTACAACTTTTTCATCACAGAATATTTCCACAGATTATTACTAAGATGGGGAACGTGTCCAGTTACGATATGAATTTCCAGAGAGAAATTAAATACTAGCTATAATTATCCATTTTCATGACTAACATAACCATAACCGCGGAAAAATCGGACCCTGATCCGAATTTAATCAAACGCTGCCAGAAGCGCTATGAGTACCGCTGGATGCAAGGTATGGCCAAACGACGAAACTCAAAATTCAACCGAGAAAACGTAAAAAAATTAATCCAAAATGGATCTGTGGATCCCATATGCGGCAAAGTGTTCATTGAAGAAATATCACAGCATTAACTAGGGCCTGTTGATCTCTTCCTAAATGGTGTTTACCATGCACCTGACCAACTAGGGTTATGACAGAAGGAACTGCACTACATCTCGGTTGGTGCAGCTTCTTCACTCTCCATCCAATATGCGCGGTTTTCCAGCAAACCTTTTAAAATCATTATTTAGATCATCCCCTCTATAAATGTCATATAAACATATTACGATTTTCAAAGGATACACACTATTCAAAAATTCAATATTGGCCCATCCAAAATCTATCATATTGCTAATGTCTGACGGCTCAAGGCCCGTCTCAGATCCTTTTATCTGGTCATGTACAGCATTTGAAAATAATTCCTTTGTAGATTCTTTGCCTTTATTGATAGAGATTGCCTCACAAAACAAAAGAAATGTATCCCCAAAATAATCATCATCAATTTTAGAAATATCAGCATCGATTATGTCTTTTATCTGCACGCTTTTTGTTTTCTCTTTAAACTTCTGAAGTTTTACCTTCCATGTTTTATTTATCTTACGGCTTTTAAAAATTATTAGATCAATGTACCCTTCAATAATTTTTTTAATAGCACCAATATACAATTTTTCTTCTTCACTCGACGATGGTTCTGGACATCCATATATGGTATTTCTAAGATAACTGTATTCGGGATATTTGGAAGATTCATGCTGAACTTCCACTATTTGATCAGGTGAATATTCACAAAGACTATTATGATTTTTTTTTCTTATTATTTCTCCAAAAAAACAATTCCTTATCCTGTATCTCTTCTTCTCGGAATATGTGATTACATTGTTTGATTCCAATAATGCTAATTTCTCGGAAAGTTGCTTTGGATGTCCGATCCGATCGTTATTAACCGTGATATCGTTGCAATAAAGATGTCGCTTGTTTTTTAGAAATTTTTCAATACTTCTAGCAATTGATGTTTCAAAGCCTTTTTCATTTCTGATTTTTAGTTTTGCCCGAAACATATTTCCATCTTCATCCTTTTTTTCTTTCCCTAATTCGTATCTTAAATGCATTGGTTTCAAACCTTCTTCTCGGAAGGCTATTATCATTGAAAGGATGCTTTTGTAAGGTTCTTCCTCAATTTTTTTTATGATATCTATCTTTGGCATTTTTATTCAACCACCAATATTTACGGTTTAGGTATGGAACAACGTGGATAAGTTGATATATAACCCAGTATATAGTTTTTTTTATGCCGTCTGAAAAAAATCGAAAATTGATTATGTTGAACACACAGCCGATGATCTCTCTACCTTCGGATTGGGTTAAATTTTGGAAGATGAAAAAAGGTGATATTATTCCAATTTTTTATGATTCGATTCTGGTGGTCATACCCCCTACATATCCAGATAAAGGAGGTATTGAAGAAAAAGTGAAGGAGTTTTTAATAAAATGAATGAAAGTGGTGAGATGAATGATTATGAGAGCATATTATGAGCCTTTTCTGGGCAAGATTGTCAATATTGGCATCCCCCATCATTATCTCGACAGGCTTTTTTTTGTCACGGGTGAGCTCCTGGAAGTTAAGGATGATTATTTGATACTCAGAAAGAAAGATGGAATCAGGCAAATCGAATTATCGGATATCATTGAAATAAGCTTAAACTTGGAGGGTTAGATGCCAGAGGAAAAGGGATGCACACCGAAAAAAGCTAAACACCCTCGAATAGTAGAAGCGGAACGACAGAAAGAACTAGAACAAAAAAAGAAAACAATAACAGATCAAGAACAGGAAATGGTTGAAAAAATTAAGAAAAAAATGAAGGATCCTAATCTTTTAGTTGATACCGTTAAAGAAGTACAAAAAGAGGTAGCCGGTGAAGAGGAAACAATAATTGCAATTATAATTGTTACAAGTACAAGACTTGTAAAAAATGCGATACCTGAAAGCGTAAACCTATTCCTATCAGATAAAACAGGATTAGGAAAAGATCATGTCACAAAAAAAACACTTGTAGTTGTAATTCCAGAAGATGACCATTTACACGTCACAAAAATGAGCAAAGAGGCGTTTACCTATTGGCATGCCTTCGAAGAAGAATGGACATGGGATAATAAGGTTATACATCTTGAGGATGTACCTGACTCGTTACTTAACTCTTCAACCTTCAAAGTGATGTCGAGTGGTGGGTCACATGCTGTAGTTGTAAAAGATCAGAAGACCATTGAAATACCAATAAATGGAAAACCCTGCATGATTTTAACTTCACATCATGCAAACCCGGAAGATGAAAATCTAAGACGATTCAGAATAGGGGGATTAAATGATACAAAAAAACAGACCAGAAGGATAAAAAACAGTGTATCTGAACAGTATATGTTCACAAAAAAAACAGAATCCGATTATATTTTAAGAAGCGCAGTACAAAGTTTAGATCCTGAATATGTAATAATTCCTTTTGCAGGGTTGATACAACATTTCTTCCCAGATGACAGCCTCATGAGAACACATTACCATTGTTTTTTAGATTATATCTGCGGAAGTGCGTTATTTCATCAGTATCAACGAGAGAAAACAGAAGATGGAAAAATAATTGCGACAGCTGATGATTATATGCTTGCTCGAATGGTATTGATTTACACTACATCAAATCCTAAAATGATACCAATGAGTAGGGAATATCGGGAGTTACTTGAAATTTTACAAGAAAATGTTGATCCTATGACCGTGCATGATCTTTTCTTGAAATGTGATCATACTCAAAGATGGTTATATAGACATTTACCAAATCTTACAAAAACAGGTCTTGTTGTAAAAAGTAAAAAGGATACAGAAGACTCAAGGAAGCCTGTTGATTTTTATCAATTTTCATTAGAACTAAACGCTATGGCAATTCCAACATGGAAAAAAATAATTAGAATAGTTAACAAAATATACAAAGAGGTTGTCAAATCTGACAATTGTGTCAAATGTTCTAATCCTTCAACGGAAGAAGATATGGTACGAGATTACATTTGTCATGCGTTGTCAAATGTGTCAAATGATAATGAAAGAAAAGAACAATTGTATCAATTGACAGGCTTGTCATTTGATGCCAAGTCAAAATTACTCCATATAAACGAAGAACAATTGACACAAATGACAGATTTGTCAACTTTTTTACGTGAGAGGGACGAAGTAAGATACGAAAAATACTATAAAGAACCCAAACCAACAGAAGAAAAGTCCGCTCAATATGAGAAAATCCAGGAAATAAGAAAAAAGATTGAAGATAATCGCAAGGCTGGTTACAAAATAACCGATGAATTTCTTTACAACCATTTTGACCACGGTTTAATTGATGGATTAACGAGAAGTGGCCAATTGATCAAGCAAGGCAACGGAGAATATGTTTTTGGAGGTTGATCTATGAAAAATAATGGAAATGTTGTGAATGTAAGTAAGCTGATGCATGAGTATTGTAGCTCAAATATTAGTCCTAAGGCCGTAACAGAACTATCTGGACGTATCATTGATAAGTTGTATGATCTAGCCCCAGAGTTCGATAAAACCGCTAAAAAGCACGGAAGAAAGACTGTGATGGAAGAGGATGTGATTGAAGCTTTAGGTTTTGCAGATCAAGATGTGATTGAAGTTGAGGTGGAAAGATGATATTTATTTCTCCTCTTTTGCCACAACGAACATGTAAATCAAAATGTAATATACGGCAACAAGAACAACAGATATTATCAGGGCAATTGCAAATTCAAATTTCAGAATCATTGCAATTATCCAAGGTATTAGGATTATTATCACACCTCCTCTTGTTATTGCATAATGAACAGAGTAGGGAACTGCAAATTTTTTCATCGTTTCTAAATATATCATCCAATAAAAAAAATTTTGGTGTAATTAGATGAAAGCAGTCGTATATGTTAGGGTATCAACTAATAAACAGGAATCAGAGAATCAATTAATTGCACTCAGGGAATATTGCAAGAAAACAGGATATCAGATTATCAAGGAATACGTTGATATCATCTCTGGTAAAGAAGATAAAAGACCTAATTGGGATAAACTATTCCTGGATGCTCATCAAAGAAAGTTCGATATAGTCTTGTTTTGGGATCTAAGCCGTTTTAGTAGATCCGGCACTCTTTTTACATTGCAGAAACTAAGAGAATTGGAGAATCTTGGAATTGGCTATATCAGTTATCAAGAACCTTATCTGAATACTGTTGGCCAGTTTAAAGAGGTCGTAATAAGTATTTTAGCAACTGTTGCAAAGATCGAACGAGAACAAATTTCGGAAAGAACAAAAGCTGGATTAAGAAGAGCAAAGAAAAACGGTATTATCTTGGGTAGAAGTTCGATTCCCCAGGACGTAATCATAAAGGTCGAAGATTTTCTAAAACAAGGCAGATTTTATGCTGAGATCAATAAGGAAGTTAGATATAAAACCAAGTCCGGAAAACTCAGACACGTAAGCGTTGGTAAAATTAGCGAGATTAAAAAATCATCTTTCAAAAAAGGAGGGGGCAATTCCTGACCGATCGTGTAAGGAATGAGTCTCATGATTTTTCTATTTCAGAAAACGTTCGTTTTATGAACACTATTTATCAATATATTTTTTCCTTTCATATTCAAACAGATTATATCCTATCATTGTTAGAACGACAAAGAGAAAACCTACTATCAAAGTCCAAATCAACAAATCCATTGGTTTTTTTATTGACCAGTGTTGAGTATAAAGAAAAAATGATCCCAATCCAACAATTGCTAGAGTTAGAAGAAAGGTTTTTCGCTTATTCATTATTTGGTAGAATTTTTTCTCAGTTTCAATATGTCTTTTCTCATAATCAATCTTCATCCCATCACAATTTTGTAAAATGTATAGTAATTATTAACATTTTTGGAGGTTTTCAATAGTTGAAACCTAAACAGGAAACTAATATTAACAATCATTACGATTACGATCTCGCCGATTTTGATAGGTTGGCGGGAGGTCAAAAAGAAATATGGAAACAAATTATTCAGAATTTAAGCCATGTTCGTATCGAGCAGTCAGATCCACACAAGGATGTGGGGGACATGGTGATATCAAAGAGTGAATATGTCAATCCTTATGGACAAAATCCGAATTGTGTTGATTACAAGAAATGCGGTGGATTAGATGAACTTTGCATTGAAATAAAAAAATATGCTGAAAAATCAACAAAACTGAAAAAATCAACAAGATCAAGAGACATCAGATATATGCGAGGAATGGCAAATAAGGGTCAACCGTTCCCTATTGATTTTTTAAATCCAAACTATACACAGTATGTTTATCATATGAACTGGTACAGGGAAACGCACTATGACGAACAAACAGGCAAGAATTATTATGGGCTTAAACAAAAAAAGGAAGCTTTCGAGCTTTATCTTAAAGCCTGTGGAATCCCTAAACACTACTTTGAATATGAACTACCATCGTGCCCCGAATTAAAACCAGTGGATTTCCCAAACCCGGATAGAGCATTTGATATTACTAGATTCAATTATAGCAGAGACAAAGAAGAGGATTGGTTCTATCAATTTGTACATACCTACAATTTTATGGTAGGTCCAAGGGCACCGGATGAAATGTGTGTTGTTGAATGTAGTGGGATAGACTGGGACGATTGTAGATTGACATTTCCTCAACCAAAAAGAAATTGGAAGCTCAGATCCATCTGTCTGGAAGATGTGTTTGTCAATGGCAAGACAAGGAAAAGCCTAAAGAATTACATTGATTTTCATAGGAACAAATTTACAACTCAGTATTCAAAAGATTATCTTTTTATTTCGCCAAAAACAGGAAGACCTTTCTCACCTGCATTTCTTGGAAAGAAACTGGGTGAACAGGGAAAGAAGGTATATCCAAAATTTTATCCATATATGGGAAGGCATTTCTGCGCAACGGGACGACTTATCCAACGATGGCTTTGGAAACATCCTGATCCAATCGAATCGGTAAAAAACTTTATGGATCATAGTAAGCGGAAGAACACAGAAAGATATACGGCAAGAGCTGAGGAATATTCACAAAGGCACAATTACGATTGGTTTAAGCGTATCCTTAAAGACAAAGACCGTCGAGGAAAATACGCTGAAAAATCGAAACAAAGCCCAAAAACCCTTGTTTCACATGGAAACCCTTCGAGAGAGTGGTACAGCCCCGACCAGATTCGAACTGGTGCCTAGAGATCCAGAGTCTCTTATGCTAACCGCTACACAACGGGGCTACACTAATATCTACCCTAGGCGTAATAGAAGCTTTCTTATAAAGATTATTTATAGTTAAATCTTTTTTAGTTCTCCTTGTTTAGAAAAATTGTTTGAGTTGGGAATGCCATTTCTATGCCTTCTTTCTCAAATGCCTCTTTTATTGCAAAATTGATTTCCTGCTGCGTATCCATATATTTGGCATAATCTTTGGTTTTCAAATAATATACTATGTTAAAATTAAGACTGAAATCTCCAAATTCTGTGAA
Organism: Thermoplasmatota archaeon; assembly: GCA_030616985.1. Taxonomy (GTDB): domain Archaea; phylum Thermoplasmatota; class E2; order DHVEG-1; family DHVEG-1; genus JAUWWG01. The sequence goes on along the minus strand of JAUWWG010000069.1, from coordinate 4,490 downwards.
ATGAACTCTATCAATTTTATCAACATACTCCAATTTATCACCATCTATAATATCTCTAATAATATCAGGGATTTTCTTCAGTTTATTTGTAGGAGTAGCATATGTTACACCGAAAGAAAATGAAATTCTTCGTTTTCTCATTTTCTTAAAATTTCTCACGCTTGAAGTAGTTAATACCGAATTAGATAAAACAAGCTCTTCACCCTGAAGAAGCTGTACGCGGGTAGACTTTATCCCAATTTTTTTAACTGTTCCAGAATGATCTCCCACAACAATATAATCTCCAATCTCAAATGGCTTGTCAAAATATATGGAGAACGCGCTAAACGCATCGCTTAAAACATTTTGTAATGCAAATGCAATAGCGATACCGCCAACACCCAGACCCACTACAATTCCAGAAAGATTGATTTCAAGTACAGCTAAAATCACTAAAAATGCGAACAGATAGACAACAGCATTAATAATCTTCTTTAACACAAAAAGAATGTGTTCACTCATTTGTTTCTTGGCTCTTTTCTCACCATACCATGTAATAACAACATTGACAACTCGCGTTATGATGAACGCGATTAATAAAATCTCAACTATCGAAAAGGTAAATGCTACCTCTGTAGAATAAGGTTCAAGAATACTGAGAAATTCCAGGCCGTAATATGCTCCAACCAATATAACAAAAAAATATATAGGCTTCTTAATATTGGCAAGTATTTCGTCATCCAAGTTTGTCTTTGTTTTTTTTGCCCACTTTGTAAAATACCTCTCAAAAATACGATATACGATCCACCCCAAAATAATGAATATTGCAAATATCACTATTGAGACAAAAATCTCTCCAACCAATGGACTAGTGTCAATTCCAATTTTCCCTAATTGTTCATTGAAAAACTCTGCCAAACTCGCTCCTAAACTCATATGAATCAACTACCCTAAAAAAACAGGTTCTACTTTAAGTTTTAGTTAGGTATTTCTTCATTCAATCATGCCTATTACTTGTTCAACAGATCGAATAATAGCTCCATTTTTTAGTATGCGATATAGTTATTGCACCTTATTTTTTATCATTGGGGAACAGATATCGGTTTTATTTATAACATCAATGGCTTCCTTATAACCTGCATCAGCATGTCTAACCACACCCATACCAGGATCCGTTTTAAACACACGTTTTATGCGTTCATCAGTCTCTTTTGTCCCATCACAAACAACTACCATACCGGCATGTGTGGAAAGGCCTATACCCACACCCCCGCCATTGTGAATCTGTACGCTATCTGCCCCAGCTGCACAATTTAATAAAGCATTAAGGAGTGGCCAATCAGCAACAGCATCACTGCCATCTTTCATACTCTCGGTTTCCCTATAGGGAGATGCAACGCTGCCACTATCTAAATGATCCCTTGTTATCGCAACAGGACCTATCTTACCATCTCTAATCATCTTGTTCATAGCAAGAGCAAGTTTTTCTCTATCACCATAACCAAGCCAACAGACCCTAGAAGGAAGCCCTTCCCAAGGAAGATATTTTTCCGCCAACGCAATCCAATTAGACAAGACATCGTCTTTTGGAAACATCTTGATAACTAATTTATCAGTTTTCAAAATATCATCAGGATCACCAGATAATGCAAGCCACCTAAATGGTCCTCTACCTACACAAAGCATGGGTCGTATATACGCAGGAACAAAACCCGGATAATCAAAAGCATTCTTTAATCCAGCTTTTTCAGCCTGTCCGCGGAGATTATTGCCATAATCAAAAACAACTGCACCATTTTTCTTGAAATCTAGCATAGCCTTACAATGGTTTTTCATACTTACCATCGACTGCTTAATGTATTCATTTGGATTTTCTTTTCTAAGTTTTAAAGCATCTTTTACAGACTCACCATAATAACCAGCGGGAATGTATCCATTAAGTTCGTCATGTGCAGATGTCTGATCTGTTACCACATCCGGTTTAAATCCATCCCTGACTAGCTTAGGAAGAACATCCGCACAGTTACCTAAAAGACCAATTGAAAGAGCTTTTCCGTCTTTTTTTGCAGACATCGCCATTTCCACTGCTTCATCTATATCCTTTATTTTTATGTCACAAAATCCAGCCTTTACTCTCCTGTCAATTCTCTGCTCGTCACACTCAACGGCAATGCAAACACCTTTATTCATTTTCACTGCGAGAGGCTGAGCACCACCCATACCACCAATACCACCAGTGAGAACAATCTTACCCTTTAAATTACCGTTAAAATGTTTTTTAGCAAGCGCGGCAAACGTCTCATAAGTTCCCTGAATGATACCCTGAGTACCGATATAACACCATGATCCTGCAGTCATCTGGCCATACATAATAAGTCCAAGTTCCTCCAATTCATGGAACTTTTCCCATGTACTCCAGTGAAGTACTATATTAGAATTGGCCATGAGTACTCTAGGTGAATTTTTCCAGGTTTTAAAAACTGCTACAGGTTTGCCGGATTGAATAACCATTGTTTCGTCATCTTCAAGATTTTTGAGGATTTCTACAATCTCATCATAGCATTCCCAATTACGTGCTGCTTTACCTGTACCGCCGTAGATAATCAACTCCTCTGGTATCTCTGCATTCTCTAGATTATTCTCCAACATTCGTAAAATAGCTTCCTGTCTCCACCCCTTGCATCTTAAGTCATTACCCCTCATAGCTTTAGTAGCTCTCTCCATAAAAACCGTTTCATAGTATTGGAAATCTATACTTAAACCTTTTTTAAAAACCGTAACAAAAAGGGAAGGATTGGCTGGCCTCACTAGGAGGGGATGGGATGCACTCTAACAAAACTACCAGCCCGATTCCTTCCACTAAGGACATATAAATAACACATATATATGGTTTTCGATTATGACAGCGATATACTTACAACATTATTTCCTCTAAGGATTATGGTACCAAGTCGCCTTTTATTTTCACCGTGTGTTTCTTCGACGTCGACTAACACCATGTTCATATATTCATCATAACCGGAAAGTTTTCCGTCTATACTCCGTCCATCCTTCAAAAGAAGAGATAACTTCTGATTCACTGATTTCTCCAGTACATCTAAAGGTAATGCCATGAAATAGGTGAAACAACTTCCCCTTCTTAAATCATTCCATCAACCATTTTCTTGTAGAAAATAACAACAATTAAATGGTACATGCAGATTACAAGATTGCTCTAAATGGGGAGGCAAAAAAATGGCAGATGAAAATATTGTTCATGTAGTGGGAACAGGAACCATAGGGGAACCGTTGATTGGATTGCTTTGTGACGCAAAAGAGGATCTAAGCATAGATGAAATAACCTTTTACAAACATAGTCCGGTGTTAACAGATAGGCCTAAAGTCAAAGGCTTAGTGAAAAAAGGAGCAAATCTTGCCGTAGGAGAAGGAAAAATAAATGATTTCCAAGATCTTGGTATAGATCCAGTATACAATGCAGAGGAGGCAATAAAGCGAGCTTCTGTTGTCATAGATTGTACGCCGAAAGGCACAGGACTGATGAATAAGGAGAAATACTATAAAAAATACAAAGATAAAGTGAAAGGTTTCCTAGCACAGGGATCTGAATTTGGTTTTGGGAAGATGTATGCTGTAGGCATTAATGACGCAGCCATTACTCCAAAGGACCAATTTATCCATATTGTAAGCTGTAATACACACAATATGGCCGTTATCATAGATACCCTTGCAATAGAAAATAAAAAGAATCATCTTAAGGAGGGAAAATTCCTCTGCATTAGAAGATCAAATGATATTAGCCAGGTGAAAGGCTTTGTACCATCTCCAGAAGTTGGCATACATAAAGATGAAAAAATGGGAACGCATCATGCTGTAGATGTACATCAGCTATACAAGACATTAGATATTGAATTGAATGTCTTTTCAAGTGCCTTAAAGCTAAACACACAATATATGCATTGTATATGGTACGACGTAAAACTTGATAAAAAGATAACGAAAGAAAAAGCCACACAGATGTTTATAGACAATCCTCGCGTTTCAGTTACCTACAAAAAGGCATCCAATTTAGTCTTTTCATTTGGAAGGGAACACGGCCATTATGGAAGATTACTGAATCAAACAGTTATGGTTCTTCCAACAATACATGTCTTAAATGAAAATGAAGTGATTGGGTTCTGCTTTACACCGCAAGATGGAAATTCAATATTGAGTAGCGTTTCTGCTGCCGAACGGTTTTTATATCCTGATTCTTACGAAGAAAAACTCAAATGTCTAGGACCGTTTCTGCTACAAGAAGTGTAGAATTCAACACCGGTGAAATAGGGGGCAAGCGGCCCCCTATAATCCCCTTCCGCCTTCGCTTCCTCGTCAAGCCCTACACCCCTTTGGGGCTACGGTCATGCCGCATCCCCGCTCGGCGGATTCAACATGACAGTCTTTGTTGACAGTCATCAATGACAAACACACCATGATGAAGTTGCTGATTTCTACAATAATCACTTGATTCTTCC
>JAUWWG010000056.1 GCA_030616985.1 Thermoplasmatota archaeon | reverse complement strand
GCTCTTACTCGTATGTTAAAGCTTCCTTGTTCATCCCATTTATAAGATACTCTAACTGTTTCTCCTGAGGGATAATATTCTGTAATTGTTGTGTTTCCATCTCCCCAGTCAAATAAGTATCTAGTTTGATCGCCATCAGGGTCAATACTTGAGGTTGTAAACTTATAGTTAATGTTGATTCTACCAGAATTAGGTCCATCCGGGGTACTTGGTTTTGAAGGTGGATTTGAAATAGGATACAGGCTTAGGGCTGGATCACCATACAATGTAGTACCCATAAGTGTACTATAGCATCGATAGATCCATTCTGGATTGTATTCGTTAAACATAAAATGGTTGGAAAAATAAAGTTTTGAGTTACTTAATGCATCCCCGCATGTCTGATCTTTGGAGATAAGATAATAAAAGAAATAATAGTCAATTGAAGCGAATCCTCCATCGGATTCATCATTCCAAACTCGGGTAATGTTGTAAAAACCTAGGTCAGTTGTACCAATATATGCAACTGCAGCATTATTTTCAATAAAGCTACGTCCCATGTTATTTGGGCCGTGTAATTGACTGCATCCACCTGAAAATACAATTGGAGGTTTTTCCATTGATAAGGCTTGGCTATCACTTCTTGTTAAAATATCTTTGTAAATAAGTTCACCCTCGCCTACTTCTGGTATATTGTCTCCGTCATCATGATCCCAAATCCATCGTGCAGCAAGATTTTCATTTGAATGTCCTACCATGTTTACAATAGCATAGTTATTTGTCCATTCAGATAAAACATTTGAGTATTCCAATGGGTATTCATAATTATAGGTTGATGGTCGAAGGCCCTCTGCTTCATACATTCTTACATAGTTAAAATCTTCAGGGTCAAAAATATCAATTCGGCACTCTTCCATGATTGTTGCGCAATCTGATCGGTCATAAACCCATCCATATGATTCTAAACCTTGATAGTAACTAATTGCTCCAAGTAAAAGAACGTTTTTCTTCCATGTTCCTGTGTCAGATCCGTATTGCATGATATTTTCACATATTTGGGCTACAGTATCTTTGTTGTCACTTGGAATCCTACCTACAGAAATTTCTGGAATAAAATCGACATCGTCATCTCCATATTCAGCATATTTGCCGTCTTCATCAAGATCCCAATTTCCAGTAATATCAGAGTAATAAAAATCAGAATAAAGATATTCCCCAAAGTCCCAAATTATAGGATCGCATCTTCTCATAGGAATGTTATTTCGTGTCCCTACAATCAAAACATAACCAATTCCCCATTCTTCATATTTATCAATTAAAAAGTTTCTGATTTGCTCCTGTAAATCCTTTCCGTTATAGTTATCAGAGATCCATGAGATATTTACAATTTCAACAGAAAAACCAGGATATTCTTTCCAGGTTTTAAATTCCTTAACTGCATCTTCAAGATCAGAAGTTGTTATTATTACGTAATTTGCGTTTTGTAAAGAACATATGTTTGCTTGAGTAGTATTTTGGCTAACTGAAGAAATGTTCTGATAAAAAGCACCTGCAACATTCATCTGAGATAAAAATATCATAACTACTAATAAAGCAATTTTCTTCATATTTTCATTTCTCCTTCAGAATTAATATATGGTATAAAATAAAATGATAATATATAAACATATCCATAACAAATTATCATACCTAGCAGCTTTTATCAATGTACAGTAAAACGAGATTTGAATACAGGTACTGTGTAATACTCGTTTATGAAATATAGTTTGGGAAATTTAAGTTGGTATCTACTTTTTACCCCTATTCCATTGATTTTCCTTTATAACAACATATATTCCAATGAATACTATTGCAAGTCCAACAACACCCATCTGAGAATAAATAGAAACATCTCCTCCAGAAATAAACTCTGCAATTACAGGCATGATTATAAAACCTAATATAATAATTATAAAACCAGGAATTAACGCTAATTTACCATATTTTTTCATATTTCTCAAATCTCAAAAATGTCAACAAATAGATACTTATAATATTTTACATTTGTAACATTATTACTTGCTGATTATGATGTTTGGTCGGACTACAAAACCGCAAGAGTATGAGTACAAAGTAAGTACAAAATAAGTGAATTTTAATGTATTAGATTAATTAGATTAAAACCACATAGCCTGTATACAAAATATTATATGCGATTAAGCAGTTTATATTTATTGTGATGATCGAACCCTTGCTGAGCCTTATTTGGCAGTGATGAAGATCTTGAGTACTGAAAAGAATCATTGCGTTTTAGCAGGTATGCGTACTAGGCATATCTGCAATTTTTTCTAAAAAATATTATGGAAAAGTTTGCTAACAGCCGAGTTGCTCATTTTTGCAGTGTAATCTTATCTTTTTTATACGCTCTGGTGTCTTTCAAGCAATCTCTGCATCGAAATACGATACCGGTGCCAGAAGGTTGTACAAATATATCCTCACTACTCCAATCAAATTCTTTTCTACAATAACAACATAATACGTTCATTTTCGTTCACACATTGAATGTATTCATTTCTGCTAGCGTTTCAGTATCCTTTACACCAGCTATCGTTCTAATCTTATTTGACAATATATTCCCAATAATTTCAAAATTCTCTGCAACTATTTTAACAATAAAATCATACTCCCCAAAGAGAGGATATACCTCTTCTACAGCTGTTACATCAGAAAGTTTTCTGTATATCCAAAATTCGTGTCCAGGTTCAACTTTTATTAGTACGAAACCTACGGTCATATATCACCCCAATTTCATTCATTCCCTATATTTTTAAACAATATAAACTTTAGGAATACAATTTCCCCTGAAAAAAAGAAGAGACATTTTTCAGAAATATTCCAACAAAATCGATTACAACATTACCTGCATGAAAGTGGGGATTGTTTCTACAAATTACGACAGCGCTATTTTCTAGCCATACATCGAAGATGGAATTGGAGGTATTGTCGGAGCCGTTGGTTTTGATTGTTTCATGAATTGTCTTATGTCTTTCTCTATTCTCTCTGCCTCCTTGTAAAGAGGTGAAGGGTCGATTTTTATCCCCGGAAGGATTATATCTAATTTTTCTAATAGATTTCCTGCAGCTCTTGAATCTGGATACGATACATGTGCCTCTGACAATAGACAGATAACATCCCGATTCATAAGAGCACCGCTATAGAGAAGGACGCCAGTGACACCGGTGATCATTCCGTCCTGTATTTGTTTAATATTGTACTTTTTAAGGACATGCTTCATTAAAGGAGTGCTACCCACGCCATACACTTGTAAATTCTTTTTATTTCTTTCATCCATTGCATGTGTTCCCTCTAATGTCATGATCACTTTGCAATTTTTTTCCTCTGACCAATCAAAGATTTTATCAACTAACGGTTTTATAATATCCAATGGGGGCATGAACTCAGAAATTATCACAGCAAGTTGTTCACAAGAGTCATCAGGTCCACACACCTTCTTCCCAGCATATATTCTCACAGGAGGAGAAGGGTTCGAATTATGTATCACCGTGGCTGGCATGAAATGTTTTGAGACAATCGATCCGATCTCATTAAGTTTTAACGAGTCGATGATAAAACGCCCTGCTATAGAGCTGATCAATCCCACCGTCGGAAATGCAATTACAAGCATCGAATCCGAAAGATCTATCTTTTTATATTCCAATATAGTGATATCTTCCATGTTTACCAAAACCAGATATTTTTTCGTATACTTAAACATTGTTTGAGATGATTTTTTCAAAAAAACATGGATATTCGTACCATCAACACAAGATTTTTATCAATTTCATAGAAAAAAGTTGTCCATATTTACCTATCATTTCAAAAATCACATTCTTCCAGATATTTAAGAATATCCATTCATTCCTCTTCATGAGCTAGAGACACAGTAAGCATATCTCCCTCAAAAGGAAACTCTATGGTCCCGTATTTTCCTCCCCCGCCGGGGTTAATAACAGCCTTACCCTCACGAAAAGCCTGTATTGCCTCAGTAACCGCAGGAACGGTAACCTTCGCTATGTCACTGACATCTACATCAAGTAGTATATTTATCTCACTTCCAAATTCAGATACCAGTTCACCCCATCTTTTTGATGTCGTCTCTGTAAATGGGTTGCGTTGACCTACAGCCTTTGTAATAATTTCAGACAAAGGAATAAGATGAACATAGGGAGGTCTATGATCAGGATGTTGTGGTTTGGCAAAAGTAGCCTGCTCAGTAATTTTATCCTTTAATCCCTTCTTTATCCGTTTTCCACAACTGCATTTCCAATTTCTCTGCAGAGCTTCCTCAAGTGTATAATGAATATGACAAGAGACACATGCAGATTCGTTATATTTTCCTTCTTGCGGCGGCAAACCAACATTTAAAACTGGTTTATTCCCACCGATTCGTAAAATTGCTTTTTTAATCTCGTCAAAAGTGACATCCCTTACCTCAAACCTATTAAACTCCCGTGCAAATCTCACCGGATGAGGACTATGACTATCCGAGTTTGTCAAAAATGTCAGCCTGTGCAATTCCTGTATTTTGTCAGCATAATCCGAATCAGCGCTTAGCCCTAACTCAACAAACGAAACATAATCAGCAAGATCACCATAGCATTCCCCTAGAGAACCATAATGAGCGTAAACACCAGTCCATGGCGTGAAAGCATGAGCGGGACCAATAAGAGCATCAACCTCTCTAGCAATAGATGCAAGTTCTTCGCCACCCATATTTACATTCGGTCTGCCATCAATCTCAAGGTTCTTGGAAAAATGTTTTATTATTCTTTTAAACTCTTCAACAGCAGAAAAACTTGGAAAATATAACAGATGATGAACGTGATTTTTAGTTACAATTTCGGTGCTGAGAATAAAACGTGTTCCATTAAGTTCAAAAGTACCATCATCAACCACATTACAAGTTTTTATCTCCCTCATCCACCCACTATGCAAACAATCCCCAGTGCCTACAATGTCAATTCCCTTACGAGGCGCCTCCAAGGAAATCGCCTCAATATTTATTTTGTTACTCGCACTACTAGGAAGTTCAACAGTTATTTTATCACCTGGAGCCCTAGAAAAATAAGAATGAATATGTAGATCAGCATTGATTATCATAATTTTCTTTCTTTTAATTTATAAATTTCACTCTTTTTTTTGTTCTTCTGAATCAATAGGTTTTGGGAGTTTTATTTCTTCTGCTTCTTCATTTGGTGTTTCAAGTGATTCTTCCGGTGATTTTTTAGGTTTTAATTTTTTTGATTTATCCGACGTCTTTTCCTTAAAAAATGATGTCTTTGCAATAATTTCCATAATACCTGCAACAAGTAGTATGATGGCAGCAACTAAAAGTAATTGTCCACCCAAACCAAGTCCCCACTGAAAAGATATCTGACCGCTAACTCCTGATTCATATACAGGAATTGTCTTCTGACCGCCAAATGGAGCACTAGAAATAGAACCTAAGATTTCTTCCACAGTTGCATCGGCATTACCATCTGCAACAGAACCAAAAGGAATCATACCTAGTGCCATGATTACAGCCAATATTATGATGACAGGAATAAGGAGTTTTATACCACGAGTTATGTACTTCCGCCCAAGTTTTTTACTACTGGAAATTCCAATAGTTGCCAGAACGAGAAAAACAAGGCCTAAACCGATGAATAACGAAAATGGAATTGACAACGAACCAAGCTGAACAGGGCCGCTACTTGGGTCAAGGAGATTTATCTTGACCCCATCAATCCCATCTATGGATATCATGTCTACTGCGCCCGCGGTTTCAAAATCCTCTACATTTATGTTAATTGAGACAACATACCACAAATTAAACAACCCAAAAACCGCAATTATGATACCAACAATACAGAGAATATTGCCAATACTTTTGATGTTGAATCCATCGATATAAAACATTGAGACAATACGTGGACCAAGACCATGTTTTTTATGACGCCGGTAAATACGAAAAACAATTAAACTGATAGAAACAGCAGTCAAGATGAGAAATATAATTACAATATTGTAAAAGAACCATTCAAACAAGAAGATATTGTTGTCGGCTGGGGAAAGACCATTGCCCCAATCAATCGGGCTATTCCACATGACACCGTTCTCTCGGTACATTGGACCCTGTGGCCCAACTTTTCCACGAAATACATCGTCATAACTGTCAAACTCCCCCCACCTGCCAGCAAAACTAAGCCAGTCCTGTGATTCAAGTAACTCTAAAGTGTAGTCTCCAGATTCTAGTATTTTTCCGTTAGCGCCAACTATATCGCTTGCTACCCCAAATTTTCCAGAATAGGAACGGAGATAATTTGCATGACTGCCACGTGCAACATAAACCTTAACATGATCCCCATCTCGTTCAACCTGATCCCATGTTGCTCTCTGGCCGCCATGATGTTGACTATACATGACATCAGTTGGTGTTCCACCAGAAAGAACGACTTGAACCATCTCCCAATCACCTTCATGCTGATTCAACTCACCCTTATTGAAGGCATAAAACATCCAATATTGAACAACTGTCGTTCCACCACTTTGATGAATATGACAATAAACTCGGTATCCTAACGTGCTAAGTTTGTTTTGATAGTCTTGTATAATATTTTCATCATCAGTAGTGCCAAGCATATTGTCTAAATAATAATCACCGGTAACATATGCTGAAAGATTCAAATCAGATGGCGACTCGTCAATTAATAAGGGTTCATCTCCAGTAAACTGGTATAAATATGAATTATCAATATGATACGAAACATCCACAGGATAGCACGTCTCACCTTGCTCAAAGTATAATATGGGAGCATACTGTTCTGCAATATTTTCGTCACTCTGGGCCGCACCACCTATAGCTCCCAAAAAGAGAAACGAAATCAACAATGGTACAACAATCAGAATTCTATACACACCAGAAAAATTTCCGCGTTTAAATGACTTTTTTCTCACGATATCCCCACACACAACTTAATAAATTGTTATCATTCCTTGGATATTTAACACTTTATCAAAAAAAGAAGCAAAAATCAAGCGAATTTTCTACCATTTTAGATAGTAACGTTTATTAGTGTTTGCTCCATATGGGAAGTAACGAAATTCGGCGTTGGTGATGGGACAAAAAAATTCCTAAAAAAACTAACTGAATTAGTGTATATACTCAATCCGATGTGAATAACCATGAGCAAAGAAGAAACTAAAACCAATGGAAACTATGATACAGATTCCATACAAGTCTTAGAAGGTCTTGCAGCTGTAAAGCAAAACCCAGCAATGTACGTAGGCAGTACAGATGAAAGAGGGCTTCATCATCTGGTTTATGAAGTTGTTGATAACGCTATTGACGAAGCACTTGCAGGATATTGTACAAAGACTCAGGTAATCCTAAATAAAGATGGATCCGTAACAGTTACTGATAACGGCAGAGGGATACCTGTAGCAATGCACAAAAAATACAATAAATCGGGTGTAGAGCTAGTTATGACTACACTTCATGCTGGAGGTAAATTCGACAATGAAGCATACAAAGTATCAGGTGGTCTACATGGCGTTGGCGTATCCTGTGTGAATGCTCTCAGCGAATGGCTTGAAGTAAAAGTCAAAAGAAATGGAATAGAATACTACCAAAAATATGATCATGGTTTTACTGTTGCTCCCTTAAAGGAAATTGGGAAATCAGAAAAAAATGGTACAACAATTATTTTTCTACCAGATCCCGAAATATTTGAAACAACAGACATAAAGTACGAAACCATAGCGACCAGATTAAAAGAGCAGGCATATCTCAATGCAGGTTTGGAAATTGAAATCACTGACGAACTCAGTGGAAAAAGTGAAACGTTCAAATATGATGGTGGTATCAGTGAGTTTGTCCAACATATCAACAGAAACAAAACACCACTTCATCCAGAACCTATATATCTAAAAGCCGAGAAAAAAGACGTGGAAGTAGAGATAGCAATTCAATATACTGATGGTTACACAGAAAATATTTTTACCTTTGCCAATAATATAAATACTCATGAGGGAGGAACACACCTCTCTGGTTTTAAAGGGGCGCTTACCCGAGTTCTTAATGATTATGGAAAGAAAAACAAATTATTTGATAACGAAAATTTTAGTTTAAGTGGAGAAGACTGTAGAGAGGGAATCACCACAGTTATCTCATGTAAAGTTAGACATCCGCAGTTCGAGGGACAGACAAAAACAAAACTCGGTAATTCTGAAGTTCGTGGAATCGTCGAGAGTATGACAAATGAGAAACTAAGTGAATTTTTTGAAGAAACGCCGGTTGTTGCACGAACAATTATAGATAAATCAGTAACAGCAAGTCGTGCACGTGATGCAGCGCGTAAAGCACGTGAACTAACCCGCCGTAAAGGGCTTCTAGAATCTTCAGCACTACCTGGGAAACTAGCTGATTGCTCCAGCAGAGATCCTAGTAAAACAGAACTTTATATTGTTGAGGGGGATAGTGCAGGAGGCTCAGCGAAGCAAGGCAGAAATCGTGAATTTCAGGCTATTTTACCACTCAGAGGTAAAATCCTTAATGTTGAAAAAGCCCGTATGGATAGAATCCTAAAAAACAATGAAATCCTTGCTCTTATCACAGCTACTGGCACAGGTATCGGTGAAGAGTTTGATATTGAAAAAGCCCGGTATCATAAGATAATTATCATGACTGATGCTGATGTCGATGGAGAACACATACGTACATTGTTGTTGACATTTTTCTTCCGTTATATGAGACCACTTATTGAAGAAGGATATTTGTATATTGCTCAACCTCCACTGTATAAACTTAGCAAGGGAAAACAAAGTATGTATGCATATACTGAAAGGGAAAAACAAGAAAAGATTAATGAACTGGGTGAAACAGGTGTTAATATTCAACGTTATAAGGGTCTTGGTGAGATGAACCCTGGGCAGTTGTGGGAGACAACTATGGATCCTGAGAATCGTATGACCGTGAAAGTAACTGTTGATGATGCAGTGGAAGCAGATGAGTTGTTCACAATTTTGATGGGGGAAAAAGTAGAGCCACGTCGTGAGTTTATTGAAACTCATGCTAAAGAGGTGACTAACCTAGATATCTAGGAGGTTTGATCTGTTATGACTGATGAAACAGAACCCCAGAAAGAATACATCCGAACAATTGAATCTGAGATGAAACGTGCATTCATAGATTACTCTATGAGTGTTATTATGAGCCGAGCACTTCCAGATGTAAGAGATGGTTTGAAACCTGTTCATAGGCGTATTTTGTATGCCATGAATGATATGGGTCTTACAAGCCGTAGTTCTTATAAGAAATCTGCTCGTCTTGTGGGAGAAGTACTTGGTAAATATCATCCACATGGCGACCAAGCAGTATATGATAGTATGGTTCGTATGGCTCAGGATTTCAGCCTTCGATATCCTCTTGTTGATGGTCAAGGTAATTTTGGAAGTGTTGATGGCGATAGTGCTGCTGCGATGCGTTATTGTGTTACGGGAGATACTCTTTTATTGACAGAATATGGGATGATGGAGATTCAGGATGTTTCAGAAGAGGTTGAAACAGATATTGACCTAAACATTGTGAATTATCAAAATACTGTCATGAAAGCTTCTAAATTTTTCAATTCTGGTAAACATCCTACAATTCATTTAGCAACAGTACAAGGGTATGAATTAGAAGGATCTTTCAATCATCCTGTGTTAACTTGGGTTATTGATGAGGGAATACCTCATATTAAATGGAAAGCACTTGAAGATATAACTGATAATGATTATGTTGTCTTAAATAGAAAAACGAATTTGTTTAATACTAAGGATGTTGAATTACAATCATATTATCCGGAGGTGGTTAAAAATCAGCGGATTTTTGATTTACCAAAGGTTATGAATAAAGATCTTGGTTTTTTACTTGGGGCTCTTGTCTCTGAGGGTAGTTTTCATAATAATCAGATTTTGTTTAATAATTCAGATAATGAATTCTATGAACTTGTGAAGCAAAGTATTTTGAATCAATTTGAAAATATTCATTTGTATGAGAGAGAACTTAAGAAATCTCATTGTGTTGAGTTAAGTATATATTATAAACAGATTGTTGATTTTTTGATTAACATTGGTTTAACAAATGTAAAATCTGGTAAAAAAGAGATCCCTCACACTATATTAAAGGCAAAAAAAGAGATCGTGGTTAGCTTTTTAAGAGGGCTCTTTGAAGGAGATGGATCTGTTTGTTTTAAAACAGATAAAAGACATGGTGGTAACTCAATTGAATTAACCTATAATTCTAAAAGTAAAAAACTTATTGATCAATTAAAAACACTTCTTTTAAATTTTGGAATTGTTACAACCCAACCTTATGTTGACGAGAGAAGCAATTGTTATAAATTGATTATTTCTGATGCATCCAATATTAAAAAGTTTAGAGATGAAATTAATTTTACTTGTTCTAAGAAGTCTTGTATTTTAGAAAAAATCGATGAAATTAATAATACTCGAATGAGTAAAAATGATTATATTCCTTTTTTAAGTGAATATCTGAGAAAAAAATATGATAATGATGTTATTAAACGATTTAATTTTGATAGGTATAACAAGTTAAAGGAAAAATATGACACACTTGTCAGTATTGTTGATACGTTTGATAAAAAACTTCTTGATGATCTTTTAAAATATGAATATTTTTTTAATCAGGTAAAAGAAATTCAACCGACAAATCAGGAAAAAAATGTCTATTCCTTGCGGGTTGATAGCAATTGCCATTCCTTTATAGCAAATGGGTTTACCAATCATAATACTGAATCTCGTATGTCCAAAATCGCAGATTTTATGCTTCAGGATATTAACAAAGATACTGTTGATTGGGATGACAATTTTGACGGTAGTTTAAAAGAACCAGTTATGCTCCCTGCGGTTCTTCCTAATTTGTTGATTAATGGTTCATCTGGTATTGCAGTAGGTATGGCCACAAACATGGCACCCCATAATATCACTGAGGTCATCGATGGTACTATTCGTATTATTGATGAACCAGATATTTCAACTATTGACCTGATGGAGATCATCCATGGTCCTGATTTCCCCACAGGCGGTATTATCTATGGTAAAGGAGGAATTCTTGCGGCATATTCCGAAGGAAAAGGACTTGTTCGCGTTCGATCACGCACCCATATCGAAGGAGAGGATAGGAAAAAAATAATCATTACAGAACTTCCTTACCAGGTGAATAAAGCCAATCTTTTGAAAAACATTGCAGTTCTTGTAAAAGATAAAAAAATTGAGGGCATCTCTGATCTTCGTGATGAAAGTGACCGAGATGGAATGAGAGTTGTTATTGAGTTGAAACGAGATGCAATAGAAGATGTTGTTTTATCGCAACTTTTCAAACACACTGAAATGCAGACAACATTTGGTATTAACAATTTAGCAATCGTTGATGGTGCTCCAAAAATTCTTACATTAAAAGAAATTATCCGGCATTATATCGAATATCGCGTAGTAGTTATTACTCGTCGCACAACATATGATTTAAACAAAGCTAAGGAGAAAATGCATATTTTAGAAGGGTTCATGATTGCCCTTAAAAATATTGATGAGATAATCAAGATAATTCGTGCGAGTAAAACAGCCGAAGAGGCTAAAAACAAATTGATGGAAAGATTTGAATTTTCTGAAAAACAAGTCAAAGCAATTCTTGAGATGAGACTTCAGAAACTTACGGGAATGGAAATTGAAAAAGTAGAGATAGATTATAACGAAACAAAACAGCTAATAGAAGAACTAGAAGAACTTCTTAGTGGCAGGCAAAACATATTAGATGAGATGAAAAGAGAGCTACTAGAGATAAGAGAAAAGTTTGGAGACGAACGCCGTACTGAGATCGTTGAGGGAGAAATCGATATTGACATGGAGGACCTTATCCCAGAACATGAGGTTGTTATTACAATCACAGAATCAGGATACATAAAACGTATTCCAACTGAAACATATAGGACACAACACCGTGGTGGAAAAGGCCTCGTAGGTATGAAAACAAAGGAGGAAGACATTGTTGTTGACTCTTTTATTACTTCCACGCACGATTACATTATGTTTTTCACAAATCATGGAAAGACATTCTGGCTTAAGGGATATAAAATTCCTGAAGGGAGCAGACACCATAAAGGAAAAGCAATAATCAATCTTTTACCAAGACTCGAGGACGGAGAATATGTAGAGACCGCCATTCCAATTTCTGAATTTGATGATGAACATTATCTTGTATTTTCTAAAAAAAAAGGCACAATTAAAAAAACAACTCTATCTGCATATAAACACATCAGAGTTAA
The DNA here is from genome assembly GCA_030616985.1 of Thermoplasmatota archaeon. GTDB lineage: Archaea > Thermoplasmatota > E2 > DHVEG-1 > DHVEG-1 > JAUWWG01. The sequence continues at coordinate 1,288 of JAUWWG010000056.1, read as the reverse complement.
CGGAATTAAAGCAATCAATTTGGATGATGATGACGAACTCATTAGCACCAAACTATCAGATGGTAAACAAACCATTATGATAGCTTCAGCAAACGGCCAAGCATGCCGGTTCAACGAAGAAGAGACAAGGCCCATAGGACGTTCAACACGAGGCGTCCGAGGTATCCGTCTAAATAAGGGCGATGAAGTAGTTTCAATGGCAGTTGTGGGAGAGGAAGGTAATCTACTCACAATAACTGAAAATGGATTTGGAAAAAGATCTCCTATTCAAGACTATAGAAAAACACATCGTGGAAGTAAGGGAGTAAGAACCATTGTTACAAATGAAAGAAATGGAAAAGTACTTTTTGTAAGGGAAGCCTCTGATGATGAAGAGATTATGCTAACTACTAAAAATGGTATGATGGTGCGAATTCCTGTAAAAGATATCAGAATACAAGGAAGGAACACTATGGGCGTTAGAATAATGAGGCTTAATGAAGGAGATAAAGTAGTCTCAGTTGCAAAAATAATGGAAAGTAATGGCGAAGAGGATAATCCTCCTGAACCTGAAGAAGAATAATCTTTAGATTTTACCCATTGTTTACTGGTTCATATGGATTAAAGGCTGGATCGCCGAACAGATTGTATTCAAAAAGACACGCATATTTTTTCTCCATACATTTTGCATCTTCTTCATCACTTGTCGGTCTTATGTTATTAAGCACGAAGTCAATATCTGATGCTGTAGAAATATATAAGCATAATGGTGGCGTCCAAAAGAAAGTTGAATCTGCATCTTGCATGAATTTATTTCTTGCATTTCTAAACGCAGTTCCGATATCTACATCGTTCCCTGTTAAATCGTCGAATATGTTTACAGCATATAAAGCTGAAAAATGAGGTTGTTGCAACTCAGGATTTCTTTGTGTTTTTATGTATTCTGAAATTCCAAATCCCTTTGCACTTGTCCTAACATCAAGATATCCGGGACCTGGCGTTCCTCTCGATGATGCTACAAAAGCGTTTACACCCGCATGAATATATGCCTGAGAAGTTGTACATTTTGCTGGAAATCCATCTATCCTTCCAATATAACAGCTTTCGATAAATACTACAGATGGACCTAAATCCATGTTCTCCACATATCTAACATTGTATGATCCTACATTTCCCAGACCACTTGAGAACTGTGGAATGGCAGTTCCAAACATCCATCTATTGATAAGATTCTGGATTAAAACTGGTCTAAATCCAATGGAATTGGTTTGAACATCACCATGTGAATAACCCATAGGTTGACCATGGC
>JAUWWG010000111.1 GCA_030616985.1 Thermoplasmatota archaeon | reverse complement strand
TGTTTATCTTAAAAAATCAAATCCACTTTTCGCATTTATAGAAGAGGAATGTGAAATCGGAAATCAAGACTGGTGCATAACAGTTGCTGATATACATAAAGCTATCAATGAATACTGTGATAGAAATGGATTTAATAGAATTTCATCTGTTCATGCGTTGACCAAAGGGCTAAATGATATGGGGAGAGGGTTAATAAAGACAAGAAGAAACATAGAAGGTGAAACAGTACCGGTATGGCTTGGTATACGGAGCATGACTGATGACACCATAAATCATTATGTTGGAAGGGACGAAGAAAAAAAACACGAATACAAAGAACAAAGAGAACTGAAAATATCTACTCTTCAGGATAAAGCTGAACCAAGAAAGGAAAATAATATTGCAATGCCGAAAGTATCAATTTTTACAAAAGCAGAAGAGAATGACATTAAACAGATCTTAACAGATAACCAGGATGACAACTACACCATTTTGATGGATAAGTATGGATCAGACCGAATCGATGAAGGAATCGAAGCCGGCATCTTTATAGAAAGTATTTTGGGTAAAAAACTGGAATTTACGGGGATTTCATTGGAAAATGAGGCAAAAATAACAAAAAAAGCTGATGAAAATGAGGATTCACAATGAAAATGTCATGTTTTTACAAAAAGTTTACAAGCCGTTTCTCCTTAGATTGTAAACTTTGTCATGTTTTTTATACTACTTATCTCTACACTTATTTTCTTTTATTATTTCTATTATTTTTTTTCATAGGGGAAGGTAATGGAAAAAAGTTTACAAAGTTTACATTTTCCCTGTTGGCGTATTGCACACTTTTTCAAAAACATTACATTTTGAATAAATTGGAGCTAAAAAAACATGAAAACTATGAAATTGGAGAGTGTTTTCCAACAATTTTCCAACAATATGGGGTTTTAAAACGATTTACATCTATAAATGCCAAGTTTGCAAATACCGTTTTAGCCTTGTGCGAGTAAATATGTTGAAAAATAAATCAAAGAGGAATTTCTAATGATTAAATACAAAGAAAGACCATACAGCAGAAAAGCAATAGAAAACCTTTGTAAAGAATATCATGTTGACCTTGACGGTTTGTTAAGACTTCATGGAGACAACACCGTTTTTCTTTCTTCTGCTTTGCTAAAACAAATAAAAAAAATGTTACAAGAGAATGTTGCAAACAAAAAGAAAGAATCCCTGTGGATTGAAGTCAATGAGATACCCCATGGCACTCTTAATGAAAATAAATTGTTGATCCCTGGCCACAAGTTTATCAAAGCCAAGGAAAAAAAGATGTGATAAAAATGGCAAATAGAGGGAAGTACCGGTTCAAAAAACAGGTTTTGAAATTAGTTATCAAAACCCGTAATCATAAGAAGAAAAAAGAGGTGTTAAAAAATGAATGAAGTAAAAGAAGAACTAACTTCGGGAGAAGTAAAATCTAAAGCTAGTGATATAGAATGTGAGATAACTGAAATCCCCGAAGATGCAAAATATAAAACAATCAAGTGTCAATATGAGAATTGCAATAAAGAAATCAATATACCGGAAACATGGGATGATGATTATGAAAAAAATCCTTTTATCATGATGTTAAGCGTCCTTGATGTACCTAACGGTGCGAATATGCACCCCGATCTCGGTGTTTTTGCTTGTGATGAGTGTTTTGAAAAGTTTATTGCTTGGAATTGGGATCCCCCGAACCAACTAGAAGAGGATATTGATGATACAGAAACATAAAACATTCAACATTTCAAAAATCAATAATAAAACCATCAAGCTAGCTCAGATATTGAAAAAAGAAATTGAGAAGACAATGCCGTTCAAAGAAACATTTTTACCAAATCCAGAAGCACCCATTCCTTTAGACGGAGATAATTTTCTTGGTTATCTATGTTTGAAGCATTTGCATTTGAAACCTGAAGATGGCATTCCTTTATTGGAACAAGCTTTCAAACAGCAATATAATATTGATTTAATGTGGCCACCATATGAGTAAATCAAACGTGAAAAGATATTGTTATCGATGCGGTCATATTTGGAGATCTAATAAGAAAAGACCTAAACGGTGTCCTCATTGCTTTTCACACTATTGGTATGCACCGCGAATATATCTGAGGGAACGTTATGAATAATTAAAGAAACAGGTAGATAGAAATGGAAGAAGCTAATGAAAAAAACAGATGTTATTCAAAATCAACAAATCACAACAAATCTTCTACGAAGAGTTTATATAAAATGAGTGAAATCTGCATTGATGGTGGGTGTACTGTAAGGAGATTCATCGTTTGAGTGGCATACTAGTATTTTCTTTATATTATTTACTATGTTAGTTCAGTTAAGGAGAGCGAAAAAAAATTAATCACAAAAAGCGATATATCCAATAAAAAATGTTGGTTCATAAAAACGGCATCCCAGGAGTAATTATTATGGAAGAACGGATCCAAAAAGCAATTGAAGCCTATGAAATAAAAGAGAGCATAGGTTACAAATGGTTAATGAACAACCGGTTGATGGTGATTAATATGTCGTTTGATGGTGACGATAAGCAACGAATCATATCTGCACTATGGACGACTTTTGATATGTTGACACCTTACATCAACTGTCGATTTAAGAAATGTAGATATAAAAAGAAACTCTATAATCTTGCTGATATACATGATAAGGAAGAGTTCCTCATATCTGCCCATAACATATATACTAAGTTGTTAAAAACAATGCATGAACATAACATGCTGTTGACTGAAGTTCCTATTACGCTAGGATGATTGGTATGCTCGGTATAGAAAAAAAAGCATTAGAATATGAAAAAAGGTTGAATATTCCATATATTCAGTTAATTACTGATCAGTTGTCGTTAGTCAATGATGCATTTAGTAAAGGAGACAGAGAAAGAATCATATTGAATTTGCGGTGTACTCTTAGTTTGGTTTCTATTTATATTGCAGGAACTACTATTAACAGCCGTCTTAAAAAACAAATATCCTGTCTTGGCACTATCATTGATGATGCTGATTTCGTTACAGAAGCCAAAAAGATATATCATATATTTTTAGAGATAATTGAAGAAAAAACAAGAGAGATGCAAGAATGGTAATGACAAAACGATTAACCTTAAATACTAATAATTTGATTTTTTGTCCATAGAGAGAGTAATGTGTTTTTGAAAATCATTTTTATTTTTGGGGCGCACTATTTTCATGTATTTGTTGGATACTATATATAATATATATATTGTAGATTGGTTTTTCGCTAAAAAGAGATCTTGTTTTTTATCTTGCGATATGCATGTCGCCCAAAAAGATCAAAAAATCAAAAATAAGATTGATTACTCTCTCTTTCCCAATATGATAGTTCTTCATTCGCTTTTTTCGATTTCTTGTTTTAAAAACTTTTTAAAAAACGAAATTATGGGGGTTCAACAATCGCTTTTCTTATTTATTGCCCGTTCTTCTTTTGTCTGCACCATACTATCTCCTTTGACATCTAATGTTCGTCTTATAACCTTCTCTTCTCTTGCGATGATAGGGACCCTCATAGAAATCAAAATGAATAATAAAAAAGATAGACTCTCTCTTGGCATTGCACTAAAATATCTATATCATCTATAACGTCTATTTTTCTCTTTTTAAAACTTTTTTAAAAATATCTATTTAACATTCATTAATCTCGATCCGCCTGGATTGGAGATACTAATAATACCATTAAGTTATTATACTTCTACATATATGTTAACACTGTGATTTAAGATGGCAACTATTGAAAAATGCCCCACTTGCGGATCAACAGAGTACGATGAAGTTAACGGTTATTTCACGACAGGACAGGAAGGCTATGGCCTCTATCAAGTGCATATTCTAGTGTGTAATAATTGCGGTACGGTGCTTGGAAGTGATCAAGAGTGAATGGTAAAGAATGTTATTTATGTGGAGAGAAAGAACAGATAGAAATGTTGGACGGATTCTATACAACTCGGAAACCGCCTCATTTCGATTCAATACCACTCAACATTTATGTCTGCGGTAATTGCGGTACTGTTGTTGGACGTCACGGAGAGTTGTAATATATGGTAACTGTAAATGAAGTAGAATGTTATGTATGTAAAAATGCTAATACTCTTGAAAAGCTCAATGGATGTTATTCAATTGGGGAAGGTTACCGCCGTGAGGCTGTAACATTATGGATCTGCAAGGAATGCGGTCTCGTTTTTGGAGCTAAAGGAGCATTCCGATGAAGGAGATATCCAGATATGGATGTATGAATTGCGGACGGCTTACCTACGCGGACATTCTCAAGAAAGACTATGATATTGATCGAGTTCTAATACAAAGCTTTCCTGCACGTCGGCAAATAATCTATTCGGAATGTACAGATCCTTATGTCTTAAAACTTTTCCACAATTTCAACATTAGCAGATTGAATAACATATATTATAGATTGACCAATATTAACATCGAAAAGCTGGTGGAAAAAGCAACAAAACAGCAATGCTAAGCTGGTATCGTTCAGACAACAAAAGATTGGCGGGTAATCGTTAGCGATTACCAAACATTTTTATAGTCCCTGCTTCATGATATCTCAATGAACAAACGATACTACAAAAAGAAGGGACCAAGTTTCCGTGAGCGATGGCGATGTATTTTTTGTGGTAAACTATCAGATCCTAAAAAATTTTCTCAGACTCATCATTTGGGCATTTATAGATTTATATTTGCAGGCCGTGGAAAGATCACTTGCGAGCTTATCCAGAAAGATCCTTTCACGGTGCAAGCTATAAAAGAATTTCTAGTTGGAAGATTTCTAGAACTATTAGAGCAACTAACAGGAATGCGATATTATTCCCAATAGGAATTAGATAATATACTGCAACAGAATATCGCCTCTCCATTGATAGTTAAGACTCCACCGGTTGCTTCTATTATGGTTCCTACATCTCAATCTATTACGATCCAGCCCAAGGGATTGGGTATAAAAATCAAACCATACGAGGTGATTATAGATGGATGAAAATCAAGAAGACCAAGAAAAATTAAAGCAACAATTGAAAGAAGAAAAAAAGGCTGATATCTATAAAATCGGAGAAAGCAAAGAAGAAAAAACCGAAGAAGAACTCGAAGAAGAAGGTATTGAATTTGTGATTAAACACAAGCAATGCAAAATGATGGTGAGAGAAAATTTGTCAACAGGAGAAGTAGAAATGCGATATCCGCCAAAATGCCCACGAGGTTTTGTGGAGCGGATCGCAGGCAAGATCGCAATGCAAGGCATCCGATTCCTTCCAGAAACGCCAAAAAAGAAAGCAGAACCATCTAAATAGACCTAAAAGAAAAGCAATTCCGTTTTAGGTATCCGTTTTAGACTCCGTTAACAATCCCGTTTTGGTTCCGTTATAGCCCCGTTCTATTCGCCGTTATAGGCCCGTTATACGCCCTGTTCTAGCTCAGTCGCAGGTTATGAATGTGCCGTTATAGTCGCTGTTCTACACTCCTTGACGATTGCTATAACGTAGCTAAAACAGAGCCAGAACACGTTTCAGTTATTTGGATCTACAACATTGCCGTTTGATATTTTCACGATTGCTGATTAAGAAGCTTTAACTTAATCTTTGCTAACAAAGGCATTTTAGCAATTATTAATGCGTTAGCCTGCGACCGCAAATAATCAACTTCACCTTCCAAATGATGTATATATGATAAATCTACATTGTACCCCTTAGGCATATCTTTTTGTAGATACAAACCAATAGCATCACGTATATGACTAGATCTACAACCATCGAGATCATCTAATTGCTTTACCATCTGTTCTTTCAAACGTATATTATATTGTTTCATGGTGCATCACTGATACAGTGACAAACACATATACATTTAAAAAGTGAGTTGGCAGTTGCACATGTAGGTATTTAAAAGCCCTTTTGTCTGCGTTGTTTAAATGGATTTGTTTTTTGTTTTTGATGATTTCTGTAATTTTTACTGAAAATTGTTGTCATAGAGTAATGTAGGGCCATTTTCTCCATGTGGTTGAAGACATAGGTATCGGTGATATCAACGGTGCTATTAGACAATACCCCTTAGATACCAGCTCAATGACCTGCTAGGTGCCTACTGCCCCTCTGCTGAGATATCTAAAATAATATCTCTGAGGTATCTACTATGGCCTCTAAGATATCTAAAAAGACCTCTGAGGTACCTACTAGACCTCTGAGCGGAACTCTGAGATACCTGAGCATAGGTCTGAGCCAAGAAATAAGGAGTATACTGAGGTAGAAACTAAGCAGAATTTTGCTAAAATATCTGCTAAAAGACCTCTGAGATACCTACCAAAGTATCTAATACGATATCTGAGGTACCTACTGAAGGCCTAACAAAGGGTCGCAGGGGTATTAGCAGATATCTAGCAGGTCATTGAGCAGGTACCTAAAGGGTTCACATGTGAGAGTATGTCATGATTTTTAGATCGTTTCATCAACTTTTCAAGATCCTTATTTTTCGCCTCCTGCGAGATCCTCATAGTCAGGGCTTAAAACGATCAGAGATGATGTTTGATCACCGATGGTTGATAAAAAACATTGCGTTGCATGTCTTTTTGAGGTATCTAAAAGTACTTGCGGTAGTTGGTAGGGGGTATACTCCTGTTGGAAGTGTTGGAAAAATAGACAAAAAGTAGACAAAAAAATAGACAAAAAGTAGACATAATGTGTTTGAAAAGTAGACAATAGATAATGTGTTTGAAAAGTGATGAGATTTCATGGGTTTAAGTGATAATATCAACATACATTTGTAATACACCTTAAATGAGCCTCATGATGAATCTATAATCAATACATTGTTATATCACAAATATTATCTTCTATACTCCACAGTTAAACGTTGTGTCGACCTTTTTTCTTTTTCTAAACAGTCACTGTGCCCCCAGTCCTTAAATGCTTCTTTAACTATTCGTTCTGTTTTTTGTTCTGCCTCAAAATCAAATTTCATAGGTTTACCGCATATCTTACAAGGTATTTCAAAGCGACCAAACCCAATATCATAACCCTCTTCATATGCTTCTTCCCATACTTTATCTTGGTTTTCCTTCTGCTTTTCTAGCGCGATCTTAAAGAAGTCAGCAATAGTTATGCCTTGGGTTCTCAATAAGTTTTTCAGCTCATCATACCATTCTTTTTTTATCCTGAAGCTAATAACTGGGTGACTTTCTTCGTATCTTATTCTGCTTGGTGGCCTAGTCCTAGTATTCTTCATAAAAACAGGTATAGATTTGATCTATAAATATGCTATGTTAAACGACAGGGGTATACTATGGGGC
>JAUWWG010000112.1 GCA_030616985.1 Thermoplasmatota archaeon | reverse complement strand
GCTGAATCCAACCATTGTAACTGTTGAAGAAATTCTCAGTAACTCAGATTATGAAGCGTCTGGTACATGGGGAGATGCAAATCCCTCAAATCCCTTTTATGGAAGTGAAATAACAGGGAATCTTGAATTATTTGATGATACGCCTGCGAAAATACGTAATTTTATCAGACATGCATACATGGAATGGGGAACAGATTATGTGCTACTTGGCGGGGATGCTGATGTGATCGTTGAGGATGACAATATTGTTCCACTTCGCGGTCTTTTTGCAGATGAAGACGGTCTCCCTCTCGATGTTGGTAGTTTGGACTACGAGGAAGACGATATACCATCTGATGTTTACTATGCGTGTCTTGATGGGAATTTTAACTACGACTGTGATATGCATTTTGGAGAAGCGAAAAATTTCAATGATGCAGATGAAGAAATTGATGAAGCAGATCTTTATGCAGAGGTATGGGTTGGACGTGCATGTGCCGACTCAGCTGAAGAAATATCAAATTTTGTGAAAAAAACACTGTGGTACGAAGAAACAAGCGATTTATATTTTTCCGAAATATTGTTTATCGGTGAATATCTTGGATTTCCAGGTGTTTCTGAATATGGCGGCAACTATAAAGATCACACTGAAGAAGTAGTGGATATACCAGATATTTTCAATATTAGCAAAATATATGATCGTGATGAAATATGGTATGCAGATTTTATGATTCCACATCTTAGCGAAACATCATATCATTTAATTAATCATGATGGTCATGGCAATCACAATTATATGTTGAAAACAAGCGGAGAAAACATAAAACTGCTAACAAATGAAAAACCATTTTTCATATATTCTCATTCATGTCTCACAGGTTCATTTGATAATTATAACTGCTGGTCCGGATACCAGACTTATGACTGTATCGCAGAAATTCTCACATGTGAAATACCATACGGGGCTTTTGCATGTATACTAAATGCACGTTATGGTCTAGGAAGTGAAGACAGTGTGGAGTCACCTTCAGGTGCGTATGATGAATCATTTTATGAAGCGCTTTTTGAAGAAAACATTCGAGAACTAGGACGGGCCAATCACTATTCAAAACAGGACAATATCTGGCGTATCGATGAGAACGGTATGAGATGGTGCTACTATCAAACTAATTTATTTGGTGATCCAGAACTGAGCATCAAAGATCTTGCAAACATTCCACCAAATAAGCCAGACAGACCATCAGGTCCAACAACAGGGAAAACAGATGTAGATTACACTTATACTACAAGAGCAACAGATCCAACCGGAAGCCAAGTATACTATTGGTTTGACTGGGGAGATAATACCAGCGGTGAATGGATCGGACCATACGACTCTGGCGAAGAAGCAAGTGCAAAACATATTTGGGCTGAAAAAGGAAGCTATCAAATAAAGGTCAAGGCTAAAAATACGGCAGAAATTCAAAGTGAATGGTCAGAGCCATTACCTATTGGTATGCCAAAAAATAGATCATTATTTGACAATTTACTTCTGAGATTGTTAGAGAAATTCCTACATGGATTTCCATTATTAAGCTCTCTTATAGAAGTATAGTCCACAAAATCTTCTCTTTCCCTCTCCTTTTTATTTATATTTTCGAAGATGAAGAAAAGGGTTGTATTCAATCCATATGTGGCATCGAAACTCAACTGTTTTACAAAACCCACTGGTCATTTTCAAACTACAAATATACAATTATTGCAACATTTGTCTGAGTTTTTATGTACTAATATCTCAGGAACAGCCTTGAATTTAGGACAACGTTGGCTTTTGTTTACGTGTTTATCTTCTTTGGAGCATTTCAATTTTCTCGTTTTCACAATTTCTCTCTCCAGTTTTTCATTTAATTACACAAAATTATAGCGTCAAATTATTATATAAATGTTACGATAAATAAATGAAACAACTGCAACCTTGTATTTTGACTGATTTCATCTCCACAGATTTTCGTTTTGTTACACAAAGCAAAACCCAACAGAACGTTAATAATAGAGATGCAGATTATGGAAGAAACTCTCTGGGAGAAAAATATGATAGAAAAAAGCGATATTGAAACATGTTTTTCAGAACTACAATGGATTAAGGATAAAGATTTGCGAGATAAAGTTGTGCAAGTTTGGATTGAGGCTGCTGATCGCGGTAAGTGGAAAACACTTGATGATGTTCCGTTTACTCTTCTTTTTGAGGATTCAGGTCTTCTTACTGATCATACGAAAAGAATAACAAATCTGGCAAAGAGTGTCTTTGATGTAAGGGACGAAGATATGAACGAGGACTATCTGATTGCCGGGGCTCTTTTGCATGATGTTGGGAAGCTACTGGAATATGAGATAAAAGATGATCAAGTTGTGAAAAGTGAGTTCGGCAAAAAGATGAGACATCCTGTTTCCGGTTCCAAACTGGCTGAGGAGCTTGAGTTGCCAGATGAGGTTGTCCATATTATCTTTGCTCATTCTCATGAGGGGGATAACATCGGGAGAAGCCCTGAGGCAATTATTGTCCATCATTGTGATTTTATTGATTTTGAAATCAGGAAGTCATTGGTGTAGTATTATGAAAGTTGAGAATGCAGCTGGAAGAATAATAGAAACAACTATCGGTGATAAAACATACAAACCATATGCTGGAGTAATAAAGAATAGAATCGGTTCAAAGCTTACGGATTTGACTGATGCATTGAAAAAATGCAATCTCAAAGATGGGGATACGATCTCTTTCCACCATCAGTTGCGTAACGGTGACCATGTACTCAATATGACACTTGCTGCTGCTAGAGATTTAGGCATTAGGAATATTAGACTGGCACAAACTGCAATGTTCAATGTTCATAAACCTGTCATAGAGCATATTAAAGCAGGCGTTGTAAACAGGATAGAAGGCAGTATTAATGGAGTTGTTGGAGATTATATTTCCAGAAACCCTTTGCCCTACCCTGTTGTTTTACGTTCTCATGGTGGACGATGGGCTGCTGTTAAGACTGATGAGTTGCATATTAACGTGGCAGTAATAGCAGCATCTTCATCTGACAACAAAGGAAACTGCACCGGAGTCATCGGTAAAAGTGCTTTTGGTCCTATTGTTTATTCTCAAATAGATGCACTAAAGGCAGACAAGATAATTGTTGTTACTGATGACGTTGTGGAATATCCTTGCAATTATCAAGAAATAACGGAAGGATATGTTGATCATGTTGTTGGAGTTGATAATATTGGTGACACTGAACACATTGTTTCAGGCACAACAAAAATAACAGAAGATCCGATGAAACAAGGAATTGCACATAACTGTATAGGCCTCATGGATGCTGCAGGCATTATAAAAAATGGAATGACTTTTCAGTCAGGCGCTGGTGGAATATCTCTAGCAGTAACAAAGTATCTTGGTGAGATATTAGAAGAAAAAAATATTACTGCATCATTTGCCATTGGTGGTATTACAAAATATCTTATTGATATCTACGAAAATGGTCGAATTGAAAAATTGTACTTTGGTCAGTGTTTCGACTCAGAGAGCGCTACGTATCTTTCTGAAAAACCAGGGGTGCCTATTTTGAATGTCGGACACTACGCTGATCCTCTGGCAAGGGGGAGGGCTGTAGACAACCTTGATGTTGTAGTACTTGGGGCTACGGAAGTTGACACGAGTTTCAATGTGAATGTAAACACGCATAGTGATGGGCGAATGTTGCATGGTATAGGCGGTCATCAGGATACTGCCGCAAAGGCATCACTTACTATTATTACCGCTCCTGTTTTTAGAAAAACTAACCCGATTGTTAGGAAGAAAGTTACGACCATAACGACGCCAGGGGATGTTGTAGATGCTATTGTAACGAATGAGGGAATAGCAATAAATCCAAGACGAAAGGATCTCATGGAAAAGGTAAAAGAAAAAATTAATATTGTTTCAATAGAAGAACTTAAAAACATGGCCTATGATGCGACAGGCGGACCACAAGAGTTAGAATTTGAGGATAAAATCGTTGGTATTACAAAATGGATTGATGGAACTGTATTGGATGTTATAAAAAAAGTAAAGGGGTTGTATTAAATGAAATGGGCTACCAAAATTACAAAGGTAGAGCCAAATCACCTGGTAACGCGAGGATATAAACAAGAAGATTTGATAGGAAATATTCCATATCCTCACGTTGTTTATCTTCTTTTGAAGGGTGAGCTGCCATCAGAAGAACATGGACAGATGATGGATGCTATACTTACTGCATGTATTGACCATGGTGTAACACCGCCTTCTTCAATTGCATCAAGAGCTGTTGCTTCTGGAGGTGTACCACTTCCGACTGCTGTTGCAGCAGGGATTTTATCTATTGGAGATGCACATGGTGGAGCTATCGAAAAGGGAGCAAAATTTCTGCAAGATGGCAGAGTACGTATGAAAAATGAATGTAAAAATCCTGGGGAGATGGCGAAAATTCTTGTTAAAGAATGTAAAGAACAACACAAACGTATTTTGGGTTTTGGTCATAGAATTCACACTTCCGATCCTAGGACAAAAAAACTTTTTTTGCTCGCAGATGAACTAAAAATCGCAGGAAACCACATAGCTCTTTCAAAGGCAATTGAAATAGAACTTGAGAAATCATCTGGAAGAAAACTTCCAGTCAATGTAGATGGAGCAATAGCCGCAATTATTTCAGATATGGATTTTGATTGGAGGCTTGGAAAGGCATTTTTTGTTTTGGGGAGAGTAGCAGGTTTAACTGCGCAGGTCTATGAAGAACAAACAGAATTTAAACCAATGCGCAAGATGTTCGATGTTGAATGCGAATATACTGGTCCAAAGGAGAGAAATCTCTCTCAAAAATGATAATTTTGCTAAGTTAGTGAGGTAATGTGAATGGGCAAAACTATGATTCAGAAGATTTTTGAAAATCATTCTGAGAGTGAGGCTAATGTTGGAGATATAATTGATATTGAAATTGATGTTCGTGTTGCCCGAGATTTTGGCGGAGCGAATGTTGTAAAAAACCTTGAGGAAAACAATCTCTCTTTGGATAACCCGAAAAAGACGTTTTTTACATTTGATTGCAACCCTGGTGGGTGTGACCAAAAATATGCGGCAAACCAGCATATCTGCCGACTTTTTGCCAGAAGAAACAATGTTGAAATTTTTGATATCAACAGGGGAATAGGAACTCATATTGTTATTGATGAGGATATCGTAAAGCCAGGTGGGACTGTAGTTTCAACTGATTCTCATGCTAATATTTTAGGTGCCTATGGTGCTTTTGGCCAGGGAATGGGGGATAGAGATATTGCTCATGCTTGGGCTCATGGAAAGGTATGGTTTAAGGTTCCACCAACTGTGAAAATTATTCTTAAAGGAACTCCTTTGAAATCTGCGTATCCAAAAGATGTTGTACTAAAAATGTTGCAGGATTTAGGTGCAAATGGTCTTCTTGGTTTTGCCGCTGAGATATATGGCGACTATGTTGATTCCTTGTCTCTTGACGGTAAAATCACGATAGCTTCGATGGCTACTGAAATGGGTGGAATAATCATACTGTTTCCATCAAAAGATGGTGTAATTGCTGATGAAGATGCAGAGTATGAACGCACTGTTGAAATTGATATTGATGGTCTTGAACCTATGATCTCACGTCCAGGTCACCCTGAGGATGTTACAAGTGTAAAAGATGTATCTGGGGCAAAGGTAGATTCTGGTTTTATTGGCTCATGCACTAATGGGCGTATGGATGATATGAGGGCGATTGCAAAGATTCTAAAAGGTAAAAAAATTGCTCCTGGTAGAATTCTCAAGATTGTCCCTTCTACTGATAAAATTTGGAAGAAATGTCTCGATGAGGGTTTGATTAAAATCTTTAAGGATGCTGGTGCTCTTGTTGGTTCAGCTGGATGTGCTGGATGTGCTGCTGGTCAAATTGGTCAGACTGGACCTGGCGAGGTAGCAGTTTCTTCGGGTAATCGTAACTTTGTTGGTAAACAAGGTAAGGGTGATATTTATTTGGCATCTCCTGCAACTGTTGCAGCATCTCTTGTTGCTGGTTTTGTTACAACGGAAGATGCAGTACCAGAAAAACCAGAACCCGTTGCCATATCCTCAGTTAAATCTTCTCCCGCTAAGATAAGGAAAGAATCTGTTGAATCTCCTATAAAAACTGAAGGCAGGGTATGGGTTATCGGAAAGGATAATATTGATACCGATATGATCTTTCATAACAGGTATCTCTCAATTACAGACATCAATGAAATGGGGCAATATACCTTTGACAACTTAGAAGGATATGAGAATTTCGCAAAAGAGGCAAAGAAAGGGGACATCTTAATTGTTGGTAAAAACTTTGGATGCGGAAGCTCCCGTCAGCAGGCAGTGGATTGCTTCAAATCTCTTGGTATTAGTGTGATTATTGCTGAGTCATTTGGTGCTATATATGAACGTAATGCAATCAATAGTGCAATGCCTATCCTTGTCGCTGAGGGCATCACAAAGAAGATTGATGGTGAAGACGAGTTATCAGTTGATTTTACAACAGGCGAAATAATCGATAAAACGCAAGGTAAGTCATATCATGCAAAACCATTTTCTAAGTCACAGCTTGAGATATATAGAAAAGGCGGACTTCTAAAAATTTAGAGAGGGTTTGAAAAAAGCCTCTTTTTAGTTCTAACGGCGTTTTTTGAAGGAAAAGAGTTTCTTTGCCCTGGTACTCCCCGTAAGCAGCCTATCTGTCTTGAATACCCATACAACAATACTAATTGTTACTATTGCAAAAATTAATACATAGATAATTCCCCCGATCACGAGCACATAATCATTAAATATCAATGCTCTTGACGCCATCATTGGATGTGAAAACGGTATTGCAAAAAGCAGCCCTTTCAATGCAAGAGGCAACGTATCAAAATCTGCGAACATTGTTATGAACATTGGTATCATAGCAAGCATGGCCACTGGAAAGGTAAGAGTCTGGGCGCTTTTGTAATTCTTTGCCATGGTTCCAAGGAGCATACAGAGTGCAAGCGCTGCAATAAGTGTGATAAATAAAGAAATCCCAATCAATACAAAATCAGAAGAAGTCAACGCCAAACCAAAATCTGCAAGATTGAGTTCTCCTGACATCTGAAATCCTTGGAAATAACGGCTCATACCAAACATGTATACAACAGCAAAAAGTAGGCCAATTATCGCACTTGCTACAATCTTTCCAGTTACTATATGAGTCCGTTTCACAGGAAGCGTAAGAAG
>JAUWWG010000141.1 GCA_030616985.1 Thermoplasmatota archaeon | reverse complement strand
TGTTTTTGTTTTCTACTATACGCATCCAAAAATCTAGTTGTTTTACAATTTGTTATCATATATTCAATGTTGAGTATATGTTTGTTTAAGAAAGTTTTTTTATTAATCGATGATACAAAACCCTTTTTCTATCAAGACAGGAGAGTAAGCGTGCATTTGAGAGTAATTTCTGACTATCTATATTTGACATATCGCTATTTTCATTAAGTCTTATTGCTACTGAAGTCTTTTAATAGCTTCCCCATTAGAACAATCTGTGCAAGTAGTGATTCAAGTTGTATGTGTTCATTTTTTCCTCTAATAAGTCGAAACTCCGTTTCACCAGTTTTTTCAATGAGTTGTACCTTATTTTTGTCAGGTATGGTGAGATCGAAAATGATTTGCTGTATCTGTCTAATAATGTCTTCTCCTGAAAGACCGTGTTTTATGAGGAGATTATAGAGTTGATTTCTTGCTGCCATAAAGTTACCGCCAAGTGCAGTGTTGATGAGGGTTTTTACATCTTCCGATCTTGCTGTGAATGAGGTCTCATGCAACAGCTTTGCAGTTATTTTTTTGTTAAGAGACGCTCCGATTTGAAGGACGTTTATCGCTTTTCTCATATCTCCCTTTGCAATAAAAATAAGTGTCTCAAGGCCATTTGGGGTGATCTCCAGTTTTTCTTTTAATGCGATCATATGCACATATTTTTCGATATCTTCTGCTTTGATTGGTTTAAACCGAAACACAGCACATCTTGACTGAATGGGCTCAATAATTTTGGATGAATAGTTTACTGAAAGTATAAATCGACAGTTGTGTGCATATCTTTCAATTGTTCTCCTGAGAGCAGCTTGTGCATCTGCTGTGAGAGAATCTGCTTCATCAAGAAAGATGATTTTAAAGGACGTTTTTTCAAGAGGAGCTGTTCGTGCAAAATCCTTTATTTTACCTCGGATAATCCCTATCCCTCGTTCATCACTTGCATTGAGTTCATGGAAATTTTGTCCCCAAAATTCTCCACCAAAGACTTCTCTTGCAAGAGCAATTGCTGATGCTGTTTTCCCAGTTCCCGCAGGCCCTGCAAAGATTAAATGAGGCACATTTTTTGTTTTTGCATATGCCTTTAACCGGTTAATGATAAATTCTTGACCTACGATACCGTCAAGTTTTCTCGGTCGGTATTTTTCTATCCAAATATCGTGCATTGAATTGTTATGTAATACGTTCCTTTGATTAATGTTTTTTGACTTGTGTGGATAGAACTAATAGATATTATTTTTTTAGGGTATATAATAATAGTTCATGATACGACAGTCTGTTGTCATCACCTTACGTCTGACAATAGTTTTTCCATGTCCACCGTTTCTGTTTGTATTCTTGTTTCATACGTATACAGATAGAATTCAATGATTAGAAACAGAATTAGGGTGAATAGTCCTGCAAGAAACTCTATAATTATATTTGTCATTCTATACTAATAAAGCGTAACAGTATAAAAAATGACTTAACCCATAAAATCGTGTTAAAGAATATCAACTTATTTTTTCCATGTGAACTGTAGGGGCTTCAGGATAACCAGAAGTAAACCAGACTTTATTTCCATCTGCGTAGAACTCATAAATCCAATAAGAAATATCTCCCTCTGGATTAGTTGTGACTAATTTATTATTCTCAACCGTCCAATATCCATAAAACTCTCCGTCTATTTCCTTTGACCCATCAACATATAATATCTGTGTTCTACCATCGTCCCTCAGCCATGTCCCAATAAATCTCTGACGATCAATATCATCCTGAGTTTGTTCATCCTGATTTGTTACTGGATCAGAGTTATCGTTATTGCCACCATTATGTGTATTTGATGGTGGGTTACTTGTACAACCACTCAACCCAACAACCAAAAGCAGAACAATTATTCCAACTACTACTAAGAGATGTTTATTCATGTTATCCGACCTGAATAAGTGTTGCTGATTCCCCCTGATAAGGAGTCGGCATTTCTCCCATTTCCCAGCCCTCACCAGTTGTTTCACAATAGTAATAACATTTCCCATCACTATTGTAATAAGATCCTGGATAAGTATCACTTCCATAAACGCCAACTGCCATATGTCCGGGAAGTAGAACCAAACAAACGTCATAATCCATCTCATTGAGAATACCAGCCACTAAGAAACTCGTGTCTTCACAATCTCCTCCCCCGTCGACAATTGTTTCAATGGGATATCGCGGATATTCATCTGCCCCTGTGGTAACATCATCGTGTGTGTATGGTAAACTTTGAACAAATGCCAGGACAAAATTAACGGTTTCATAATAATCAAACTCGTTATATTCGGCAGCATTTTTTAACCCCCAGGCAAGGTTTACAACTGGCTGGTCGAGGGTATATTCTGACCAATCGTACCAGGAGCTTATTCTGTCGAGTTGAGACTCATATAAATACAAATCATATGATACCGTTATAGTCCATGTCCATGATTTTTTATTCCACCAGTCTCTAGGGTAATCCCATTCATACTGCCTTGTAATTTTACGTGCTGCACTTAACGGATGTGCATCCCGTGGGTCTGGTGCGCCGTCCCCATCGGTATCTGAATTATATCTGCTGGTGCCCGTCTCAAAGTATTCTTTATAATCACTCCATCCGTCATTGTCAGAATCCAGAAATTTCCATTCATGTTCAATAGGGTGAGGATCAAAACTATCCATATAGCCATCGTCATCGGTATCGCTATCGAATCTATCTGTTCCTTCCTCATAGTATTCTTTGTAGTCATTCCAACCGTCGTTATCTGAATCCATCAGTTTCCATTCGTGAGTAGTCGGATGCGGATCAGAACTATCTTTGTAACCATCGTCATCGGTATCGCTATCGAATCTATCTGTACCTTCCTCATAGTATTCTTTGTAATCGCTCCATCCGTCATTGTCAGAATCCTGAAACTTCCACTCATGCTCAGTTGGATGCGGATCTGAGCCGTCTTTGAATCCATCGTTGTCTGTATCACTATTAAAGAGATCGGTCCCTAACCGAACTTCTTCCCCATCTTCCAGCCCGTCGTTATCATGGTCATCATCTAAAGGATTTGTATGATAAGTATTAATTTCTTTATAATCATCCAATCCATCATTGTCACTATCTTTATTCACTGGATCTGTGCCATAATTATTTAATTCATCTCCGTCGCTAAGACCATCGTCATCACTATCTGAGTTAAATATTGCCGTACCGTGTTGAATCTCCGTTAGGTTGCTCAACCCATCTCCATCCGCATCTACCACAAGAAAAAGAGAAACAGAAATGATAATTATAACAGAAGAGAATATCGCAAATTTTTTTGTTCTTGGTATCATTCTCTTCTCTGTCTTCTCAAGAACTGATTCCTTCCAAACTGTAGGCTTCTCTTCTTTTTTTGATGCTCCTAGCTCTTTCGCACTCTCGATTTTTTTATTTCCCCTCATTTTTAGTAAGACAAATATTAGTAATATAATGCTAACGACTGCGATACCTAAAGAGATTTTTGCAATCATATTTTTTCTCACGTACCTAGTAGGGTTTTGTAGTACATATAAACATTTCCATAAAAATAGATTTGGGATTTTATGGTTATTCCGAATCTTTATCTTTATACTTTTTTTTCATTATTACCTCCTCATTTCTTTGAAGCTGTCCTTCTCCTGTGTTGCAAGCATGATTCTCCTGCTTTCTTCGACAAATTCATCATCTTTAAGTTGTTTGACAAATTCCCAGCCAGATTCCATTTTGAGGGCATGATATTTTTTGC
>JAUWWG010000061.1 GCA_030616985.1 Thermoplasmatota archaeon | reverse complement strand
TCCATCTGGTGAAGAACAATCAAAAAGCCATGTATATGCAGAGGGAGATTATACTATCAAAATAAAAGCAAGAGATACTAATGGTGCTGAATCCGACTGGGGGACGTTTGAAATTAGTGTACCGAAATGCAAAATTTTCAATCCATTCTATAGATTCCTAGAGAACCATCCACATATGTTCCCACTGCTAAGGCAACTACTTGGACTATAGTATAAGTCTACAAACCTCTCTTTTTTCTTTTTTTTAAATTTAATACTATTTTCCCAGGAGGGAATAAGGAGGGATAATGCCCTGTAAGGTACTTTTTACTCTCTCACCCCTATGTTTCTAGGGTACAAACAGGGTTATAAGGCAATACTTGTTTTAAATCTAGGAAATATGCCAGGCAAACGATATACAAACAAAGAAATAATGGAGAAATTAGATATTATTGATAAGAAACAAGATGTTTCTGGTTATTATGGATGGTATTTCATTGGTATTGCTCTTGTAATTGTGAGTGGTTCTTTTGCAATTGCTTCTCAATATAATCTAAGTATAAGTCTATTCATAATAGGTGCAGCACTAATTGCTTTTGGTTGGTATAAAGCAGATAAAATTGAAAAAGAAATAAAGAAAAAATAATTGTTAACTATTAACATGCTTAGTGGGGTTAAGTTTATATAGGATGATATTTTACTGTATTTAGGAGGCATTACTTAAAATTAAGTGAAAGCCAACAGTTTATTAATACTAATTATTTTGAGGTCGAGGTAATTATATATGAAATCCATAAATCTGCCCGATGTACAATCTGGCCCCTCGTCCTCAAATTTCAAGATAACTCGCGTGGGGGTAACCGGCGTAAAAAAACTTGTTCACATAAAAAGACCAGACAAAAATACAGATAGCCCTCTGGTAGTTAAAATGGATCTTTTTGTTGATCTTCCTGCTTCTCAGAAGGGAAGTCACATGTCTAGAAACCTTGAGTTGGTTTCAGATATTATCGATGTGAATCATCAAAAACCTGTTTCTGACCTTGAATCGTTCTGTGCCACGATAGCAAAACTTCTTCTAAAAAAACACGAATATGCGACCTTTTCTGAAGTAAAGGCAGAGGCAGATTATTTTCTAGAAAGAACATATCCTTCTGGTAAAAAAGGATTAGAGCCATATAAGTTACTTGCCGAAGCCAGAGCAAACAACGACGGAGAAATAAAAAAACTCATCGGCGTAAAAGTTATTGGTATGACTGCTTGTCCCTGTGCCATGGAAGTCATAAGAAAACTTGATGGGTATGGTGAGAAAGATGTTCCCCCAACTCATAATCAAAGGAATATTACCACCCTTATGATAGAGGTTCCTGGTGAGGATAGATCTGTTGATGCAAATGATTTAATAGATATTGCAGAACAATCACTCAGTACTCCTACATATGGAATATTAAAACGTAGGGAGGAAGGACAACTGGTTTTTGATGCCCATAAAAATCCAAAATTTGTCGAAGACGTGGTCAGAGATATCTTAAATGCTATTTTGAAGAAATACAAGGAACTACACGACGATGTATTGGTTGTGGTTAGAAGCGAGAGTGAGGAATCTATTCACAAACATAATGCATTTGCTGAACGTGTAACAACCCTTGGTGAACTTAGAAAATAGACTTTTTACTGGC
Organism: Thermoplasmatota archaeon; assembly: GCA_030616985.1. Classification (GTDB taxonomy): domain Archaea; phylum Thermoplasmatota; class E2; order DHVEG-1; family DHVEG-1; genus JAUWWG01. Next base: position 10,657 of record JAUWWG010000061.1, on the reverse strand, counting down.
AAAGCTTTAAATTAAAATTATAGATTACAGCATTTCATGGCAAAATATCATATAGCTTGGTTACCTGGTGATGGTGTCGGAAACGATGTAATGGATGCTGCAAAAATCGTTCTTGATACTATAAATCTTGACGCAGAGTATATCCCTGGAGACATAGGCTGGGAATTCTGGAAAACAGAAGGTGATCCATTACCCACTAGGACTATAAAACTCTTGAAAGAAACAGATTGTGGTCTTTTTGGTGCCATTACATCAAAACCTAATGATGAGGCACAAAAGGAACTTGCGCCTGAACTTAAAAGCAAGGGATTTGTTTATTCTAGTCCTATAGTGCGACTGAGACAAACATTTAACCTACATACAAACTTGCGTCCTTGTAAGGCGTTTGCAGGAAATCCATTGAATTATCGTGATGACATTGACTTGGTTGTTTTCAGAGAGAACACTGAGGGACTTTATGCGGGCGTTGAATTTCAACCGGTTCCAGATGAAATTTTTAATGCACTAATGTCTCATAAGAAGATGAAGAAATTTGAAAATGTTCCACTAGATGATATGGCAATTTCAACCCGTATCTTTACTCGGAAGGCATGTCAAAACATTGTCCGTCAGGCATTTGAATATGCAAAGGAGCATAACCGTAAAAGTGTAACGCTTGTTGAGAAACCAAATGTTATCAGAGAAACCAGTGGGATGATGGTGCAAGAGGCACGCAAGATTGCCAAAAATTACTCGGGTATTGAACTTTGGGAGACAAATGTTGATGCAATGTGCATGTGGCTTGTTAAGAACCCTCAGATCTATGATGTTTTGGTCTCATCAAATATGTTTGGCGATATTATTTCAGATCTTTCTGCTCAACTTGTTGGTGGTCTTGGGTTTGCAGCTAGTGGAAACATTGGAGATGACTTTGCTGTCTTTGAACCGACTCATGGTTCAGCACCGAAATATGCAGGAATGTATAAGGTAAATCCAACTGCTATGCTAATGTCAGTGAAGCTTATGCTAGATTGGCTTGGTGAGAAAAAAGATGCAAAAAAATTAGAACAGGCAATAGCTGATGTAATCAAAGACGGTAAGGTAAGAACCTACGATCTTGGTGGAGACAACACTTCGCTAGAGGTTGCAGAAGAAATAGCAAAGAAATTTGAACAGCTTTAAAGGATGTTTTAAAGGATGATAAAAATCATCCCTCCTTCCTATTTTTCATCCAGAAAACTCTTTAAATAGGCATATATTACCCGTCAGAGATTGGAGGCTAATTTATGGCAGATAAAAAGAAAGTAATTATAATGGGTGCAGCAGGCAGAGATTTTCACAATTTCAATGTTTATTATAGAGAAAACGAAAACTATGAAATTGTAGCATTTACAGCAACACAAATACCTGATATTGCAGGTAGAAAGTACCCATCAGAACTATCCGGTAAACTTTATCCAAATGGCATACCAATCTATCCAGAAGACGATCTAATTAAACTGATAAAAGAAAACGATATTGATGAAGTTGTTTTTGCATACAGTGATCTACCATACTCTTATGTTATGGAAAAATCTGCAATGGTAAATGCAGCGGGTGCTGATTTTATTTTACTTGGACCTAAAAGTACTATGGTCAAGTCAACAAAACCGGTCATAGCAGTCTGTGCAGTTAGAACGGGATGTGGAAAATCACAGGTATCTCGGCAAATATTTGAAATCTTGGATAAGAAAGGCCTCAAGGTTGCTTCTATCAGACACCCTATGCCCTATGATAAAGATTTGACAACACAGATATGTCAGCGGTTTGCAAGCTATGAAGATCTTGATAAATACAACTGTACGATTGAAGAAAGGGAAGAATACGAGCCATATATAGACATGGGTGGGGTAATCTTTGCTGGCGTTGATTATGAAAAAATCCTCAGAGAAGCTGAAAAGGAAGCAGATGTAATTATCTGGGACGGCGGCAACAATGATTTTTCTTTTTACGAACCTGATTTGCTTATAACAATTGCTGACCCGCACCGTGCAGGTCATGAAATAGCATACTACCCTGGTGAGATGAACGTGAGGGCTGCTGATATTGTAATTATTAACAAGGTAAATACGGCGGACAAAGTGGACATAGAAACAGTCCGTAAAAATGTAAAAAAGATTAACCCCTCTGCTCAAATTATTGATGGTATTTCATCAGTGATTGTCGATGACGGTGATAGGATTGCAGGTAAGAGAGTACTGGTTATTGAAGATGGACCAACGGTGACCCACGGTAGTATGAAATATGGTGCTGGTACTGTTGCGGCAAACGATAACAACGCAGGCGAAATTATTGACCCAAGAAGCTTTGCGGTTGGATCTATTACTGAAACATTCAACAAATATAATCATTTGACAAATGTTCTTCCAGCCATGGGATACGGCGATAAACAGACAAAAGAACTAGAGGAAACCATAAACAATACCGACTGTGACATTGTTGTCAGTGGAACGCCCATTGACCTAAATCGGGTTTTAAAATCCAGTAAGCCTATTGTACGTGTAAGATACGGCGTGGGAGAAAAAACCGCTAAGGAACTGGAAAAAATAGTCGACGATTTCACAAAGAAGTTACTTTAGTTCGCCCCCTTCAAGGGCAAACTGTGCAAGTAGTGCTTCTAGTTGTATATGCTCGTTACTACCTTCGGTCAGTCTAAACTCTGTTTCCCCTGCCTTTTCTATAAGTCGTACCTTACTTTTGTCTGGTATGGCAAGGTCAAATATTGTTTGGTGAATTTGCTTTATAATGTCCTCTCCACTTAATCCGTACTTTATCAGGAGATCATATAGCTGATTTCGTGCGGCCATAAAATTACCAGATAACGCGGAATTGATCAACTTTTTCACGTCCTCTGGTTTTGCGGTGGCGGCTGTTTCGTAGAGGAGTTCGGCCGTTATTTTCTTATTTACAGATGCACCCACCTGTAGAATGTTTATTGCTTTTCTAAGATCCCCTCGAGATATGAAAATAAGTGTTTCGAGTCCATCTGGTGTTATCTCAAGTTTTTCATTGGAAGCAATCTTTCTCATGTACCTTTTTATGTCATCTGCTTTAATAGGTCTGAATCTGAAAACAGTGCACCTGGATTGTATCGGTTCTATAATCTTTGACGAGTAATTTACAGATAGGATAAACCTACAGATATGTGTGTATTTTTCTATTGTTCTGCGCAGAGCTGCCTGTGCATCAGATGTAAGCGAGTCTGCCTCATCCAGAAATATTATTTTAAAACTTGCTTTTCCCATAGGTGCAGTTCTTGCAAAATTCTTGATTTTCCCTCTGATGATTCCTATTCCCCTTTCATCACTGGCGTTTAATTCGTTAAAATTCTGTTTCCAGGTATCTCCATATACCTCCTTTGCAAGAGCTAGGGCTGAAGTAGTTTTACCGGTACCTGCTGGCCCTGCAAACATAAGGTGTGGCACGTTCTTGATTTTTGCATATGCCTTTAACCGTTCGATTATTTCACTTTGACCTGCTACATCATCAAGTGTCTTTGGCCGGTATTTCTCAATCCAGATATCATTCATTGTAAATCAAGCCGTGAATGCGTTTCACTGATTAATGCTTTTTGTCCAGTAATCCAGTAATGAGGTCTGGGAGTCTATCTATATTGCGTGCAAAACAGTGGTCATCATGTAAAAATCTAACAGTGGCCTCTTGTACCTTTGCAAATTCAAGAACCCAATTGGGGGGAACTATTTCATCTTCTGTTCCTGCAAATATAAAAATCTCGGCACCTAATTTTTCATTAAAAAGCCTGTTGTCTTTCATATCGGCAAGTATGCTCATTGGCATATCTTTGATGGTGCTTATATCTATTGATGGAGGGATCACTGCAGGGTTAAGCAGTATAATTTGTTTAACATTTGAATTTTCAAGGGCAGTTTTGGCTGCTAGAAAACCTCCAAGAGATGAGCCAATAAGAATAGCATCTTTGTCATGTTTTATCTCTTCAACAATACGTCTTAGGCAATTGGAGATCACTATGTTTTCTGGTTTGCAATCTCGGTATTTTATTGCTTTGGCGTTTAGTTTCTCCTTGAATATAATTCCTTTAGCTCCATCTGGACTCGACTCATAACCATGAATATAGTATAACATATTGCCCTATCTCAATTACAAGTCCAAAACAAGTATGTGACTTATATAATTTCCAACCTGGGAACAAAATAAGTACAGAATCGATTGACGTTGGTGAACTCAGGCTGGAGAAAGTTTAATTTCGTTTACATGACTTTTTTTGTTTGAATTATCCCTAAGCATTTTTTACGGAAATGAAATCAGCGTAAAAAGGAGAAAGAAAAGGTTTAGAGAAACTTCCAAACTCAATGCTTTTGTTCATTGAAATGTCAGAATTAAATCCTGACATTGTCCAAGATGAATCCTTGGGTTCATTCTCATTTGTTGCTAGATTTAAAGGTATTGCAGTTACAATCAACAGTGTACAAACAAAGATTCCAATTATTTTCTTTTTCACTATCTATTTGTCCTTAATATTGAATCACATAGTCTCTTCCATAATCTGTTGATTCTGGTGCAAAATCTACTAAATCTTTACCGGAGATCAAAAAGAAAATACTTCGTAGTATTGCCCGGTCAAATCCCATTCTTCCTATAAAGCCAAACCGTCCAAATGCTAAAGCATAGGTGTTTTCCAATACATCACCTTTCTGTGGATTGTTGATTATGCTTTTAGGTATTTTACATATAATGATTCCTGTTTCTTCGTTATATTCTCCTGTGATTTCTTGATAATGTTCCTGGAACCACCATCCATGTCCATAACCTGCACTATATGAAAACCAAGGGTTTCCATACCCAATGTGTAATCCAGATGCACATGGGATTCCGTTGTATTCCCAATGGACTGTTAAATGTTGTTTAAGATGATATGGATTAATTTCTTTCATTTTGAGCGCTGTAAATAGGTAATCAGGTTCCCCTTCCTTCTCATAAAACCATGCAGATATGATGTCCAAATAATCAAAAACATCATCATCTGGCTCATCTACAATCTCAGGGTCTTCTTCATCACCAGCAAGTATAGTTCCTGTTATTGGCAGTATAGTTGTAATCAACAGCGTACAAATAAATATTCCAATTATTTTTTTCTTCATGTTTTTCCTCCTTCATTAATATTGAATAATGTAATCTTGTCCATAATCTCCAGAGTTATCTGGAGCGAAATCTCTATAGTCCTTTCCTGTAAAAAAATAAATAAAACTCAAAGGAAATCCTGGAACAGCAGAAGATTCTGTATTTGTTAAAACATCGCCCTTTTGAGGATTTCCGATATTACTTTTTAGTATTTTCCATGTAATTATATCAGTATTTTGATCGAATACACCAATGCATTCAGGCATATTTTTCCATTGCCAATAGGTTGCTCTTTGTCTGAGTCCACTTCTAAATTCTTTATCTCTGTAATAAAAGGTTTCTAATCCCGATACATATACCACACCATCGTATGTCCATCTCATTGAAAAAACTGCATTAAAGACTTCTTTCAAATCCTTTATTTTTAATGCGGTGAACAAGTAACCAGACTCATCTGCTTTCTCATAAAACCATGCTGATTCAATATCTAAAAAAACTAGGTCTGTATCACCAGTAACATCTACAATTTCAGGATTTTCTTCATCACCTGCAAAAACTGTTCCTGTAATTGGTAATATAGTCGTAGTCAACAGCGTGCAAATAAATATTCCAATTATTTTTTTCTTCATTTTTTTCCTCCTTCATTAATATTGAATAATATAGTCAGAACCCGGCCCGCTGTCAGGACCTCTATCTTGCCATATGAAGTGGGTATTTGGCGACAATAGATATCCAAATTGGACTGATGTCCATGCCATGGTATTTGTAAGTTTTTCACCAGATTGAGGATTTCCAATTAATTCTTTAGGTGTTTTGAAGGTTATAATGTTGTTTTTTTGATCTATTGAATACGATATCTCTGATATTTCCAAATTTGTAAAATCCAAAAGCATTGCTCGACTCAAAAGTCGACTAAAAAATATACTTACTAAACTATTTGATAGTATAGTTCCATAACTTATATTATTATACCTCCAAAAAATTTCATATACGGTAGTAATACTTGACCGTAAGTTTATTACTTTTAAGGATGTGAATAGATATTCAGGTTCATTTTGCTTTTCAAAAAACCAAGCCGATATAACATCTATATGATTAAATCGACTACCTGCAATAATGTTACCATTTGGTCCAATAACATCATTTTCAGCATCTATAATCTCAGGATCATTCTCATCTCCAGCAATTACAGATCCTGTTATTGGCAGTATAGTTGCAATCAACAGCGTACAAACAAACATGCCTAATATTTTCCGTTTCATTTTACTTACCCTCAAGTATCTTGTCAGGCTCATCTTGTAAGTCTAACACCAAGCCATAAGATATGTTTTACTTATTGTATATGGGCCAATTTGAAAACCTTGGGCGGTTGCTGTTGCTTCACCAGCATTAGATGATGTTGCCGTCATTGTTATTGTCACCGGTCCATATCCTTTAACTCCCTTTGTTGAAATCATATATCCTTGATTATTTTCAATATTTCCGACGTCATCAGATATTGTTATGTCAATTGAATCGTCAGATCCGCCTGTTATTGTGAATGTGTATTGGACATCCTGAATTATATCAAGCCCATCATTATATATGATTCCTCCAACATGTCTTAATCCACTCATCATACTTGCACCAAAGACTCCCACTCTTAATTCAGATTCTGGATCAGCTGAAACAGATAACGTACAAACTGGTATGATCATCAGCGTACAAACAAACATACCTACTATTTTCTTTTTCATATTTTACCCCCCTCTAACATTTTTTATAATTCTATTTCAATTAATTAATATTTGCTTATAAAGTGTGTCATCAAAAAATTGTGCAAAATACGAAAAAATGATGCAAATTAAAGTAGTATGAACAATAATAGCTATAAATTCGGACTGGGAAAACTATGTTTCTGGGACATTATGTGGGCTATTCTTCCTCTTGGAAAAAGGGTCAAATAGAGATATTTTTCATTTTGACATTTTAACCGGTTATGTTTATAAATGATCAACGTGCGAGGTAAACATATGGGAAAATTGACAAACGAAGAAAAAGAATTAGTTCTCAAGTTTCTAAAGACAAATTTGGGAAACAATCCTTTAGTGAAAGAAATTACTATAAAATAATCAAGCAAATAGGCAATGGCGAACCAAGGTTGAGGAAGATATCACAAATTCGGCGGAATATCATTGTTACAAACAATTGAAAACTTGCTATCATTATAGATGTCGTTGGGACTTGACTCATATCCATGGATACTAATATAGCATACCATCTTACTGTGCCTGGCATGTTTCTAACGAGGTATTATGTCTATGTGCACTCTACGATTTCTGGGACCATCCCCCTCATAGAAGAATATATGTTGCCATGTACCCAGAACTAGTCTTTTGTTTTCTACAAGCACTGTGATGGATGATCCTAGAAGACTTGCTTTAATGTGTGCATCACTGTTTCCCTCCATATGGTGATAATCTCCACCTTCTGGTATGATCTTCTTTAATGTTTCAATAATATCACGTTGTACACTGGGATCTGCGCCTTCGTTTATTGTTATTCCTGCGGTTGTGTGAGGTACATAGGCAATTACATGCCCTGTTTGGATGTTTTCCTTGTTTATCATCTCCTGAATGTCACTGGTAATATCAATCATTTCATTTCTCTTTCTGGATTTAACTTTTAACTCCCTCATAGAAACCAACAAAGAGGTTATTGTCTGTGCTATTTAAAAAATATCCTAATTTTCTAGGTAACATTTTTGTAGTACTCATAGTTACACAGCCGCTAAGTGAATAAGATATGAAAATGAAACCAGATGCAATTCTTTTTGACATGGATGGCGTGCTAGTTGACTCGCTGGATTCGTGGAGAGCTTCCCTAAATGCTGCTTTAAAGGCACATAATCATCAAGAGATTACAAAGGAAGAGTTCATTGAGAAATATTGGGGCTATGATCTGTATGCTACCTTGGACAAGATAGGACTGGATCGTGAGATAGTAACAGCCTGTAATGAGCTGTATCAGGAGCACTTAGACAAGGTGACGATGTATCCGGACGTGAAAGATACTCTTCAAAAACTTAAGGGGTATAAGAAAGGAATTATAACTAACACACCAAGGAATAGAGCCATTCAGGTTATAAAGAATTTTAAACTTGGACGATACTTTGATACGGTTGTTACAAGTGATGACGTTGACAGGGGAAAACCGAGTCCCGATATTGTGCTGAAAGCCTGTAAAAATTTAGGTGTTGAACCAGTAGATGCTGTAACGATTGGTGATACTGGTAGTGATGTAGAAGCAGGAAAAGCCGCAGGTTGTGCTGTCGTTGGGATGAATATAGGTGCCGATTTTACTGTCGGAAAGATGTCAGACTTAACTGAGATTTTTAAACTATAAAATGTTTTTCAAGAGAGGGGCTTTGGGGCAATATTACTTTCCTCAATGAATGCGGGTAAAATAATATTGTCTCAAAGTCATAAAACAGTACTTCGGAATGTAAGATTTTATTGACAGTTTCTACAAAATTGCGATTACCATCATAAGGAGAAAGTGGTTATCACTTGTCTTCAAATTGTACAATTTCCGCCTCTTTTACAGTTACCTTCTGAAGTACTGTTAATGATTAGTTATATAATACAGAATATGGAGACTATTGGAGATTTCATGTATGAGTAAAGATGAAATCATTCTAAATTGCCCATCTTGTTTTTAAGAAGAATTTTTTTCAAATTGACAGTTTTACACGATGTATTTAAATACTATGACAGATAAAGTATATCATGTCATATTGTGACAATCAGAGGTGGTGAGGAAAAATATGGAAAAAATTGTAATTGCAACTGCCATAGCTACAGTAGTGAGTATGGTCCACTGTCCCCTACAACTTATTTAATACTTTTGTTAAGGAGAGGTGAATTGTAAGGACTGTTCACCTCAATGATTTGCTAGGATGTTTTAGATAAGTTGTTCATACCTTCTTTTTATGGGTGCATTTCTTTTGTATAATAACGAAAAGATACTCATTTTATTTGTTTGAAGGCATTGTTTAAAAGAAGCAGAAAAACCCAAATGGGTTAAGTATATAAGGAATTTTTTTATTGAGATATTTGGATGAAGAGATGCACAACGATAAAAAAAATGTGTTGCTTATAGCGATGCCTTTTGCTGGAACTGATATTCCTTCAATACAATTGGCCGTTTTAGAGGGATATTTGAAAGAACGAAACATAAACATAAAGACAAGACATCTCTATTTGAAAGCTGCTGAGTTCTATGGATTAAATAATTATAATTTTCTTATTTATCCGCCTAATGATTCCTATACGGCTCAGATTATTTTTTCCAAATATGTATTTCCAGAACATTGGATAACAGCAGAAGAAAAATGCAGAGAGTATTTTCAGAGAGAGACATCTGCAAATAGAGAGATTCAGCAGCATTTTACATTTGACAACTACGTCCAACAAACAGGTGAGTTTTATAATTGGATTCTCAAACATGTTGATTGGCAACCATATGATATCATTGGATTTACGTTGAATTATGGGCAGTTTCTTCCTTCGTTGGCTATTGCTAAAGCAATCAAGGAATTGCATCCTGAGAAGAAAATTATTTTTGGTGGAAGTAGAACAGCTAATAAATTAGGAATAAAAGTGATGGAGGCATTTGATTACGTAGATTTTATCGTCTCAGGAGATGGTGAAGAGGCCCTCTATCGGGTTGCTTCAGAGTATCAGAATTATGAGTCTATACCGCATTTGATGTATCGAAAGGGAAACGAGATCATCTGGAATGAATCAGATGCTTCTATTGATCTCAATAGTTTGCCGATTCCATCCTATGGCCCTTTTTATAATGAGTTGGATTCAACATCTTCAGAAGTGCAGCAATACTTTTATTACTATGGGCGACTTCCTGTTGAAATTTCACGAGGATGTTGGTGGAATAAGTGCAGTTTTTGTAACCACAACATGCAGTATAAAAATTATAGGGAAAAAAACGTAGACAAAATAATTGAAGAAATACAATTTTTATCTGATATGTATAATATGTTGACATTTCAGATTATCGGTAATACGCTTCCGAAAAAGAATTATCGTATTCTCTTTGAGAAAATAAAACAATTGGGAAGAGATTTTACATTTGTTGCTGAAGTGCGTGCGGGTCAGTTAAAAAGCGAGGATTATACCTTATTAAAAGAAGCCGGATTTACTACAATACAAACAGGGATAGAATCTTTTAGTCAAAATTATTTAATGAAGATGAATAAAGGTACACGGGTTATTGATAATATTGCGGCGTTAAAATTTTGTAAGGAAAATGGGATAGCGAATAGGTATAATCTCCTTATTGATTATCCGAACGAAGAATCTATTGATTTTGAAGAAACAAAGAAAACGGTTCAACTGTTTCAGCAGTATCTTGATCCCCCACAGATATGTTATCTTAGAGTTGTTTTTGGCAGTCCCATTCAGCGTAATCCAGAGCAATTCAATATTGAACGGTTGAAATATTCACATAGTGATATGGTCATGTTTCCCGAGGAGTTTTT
>JAUWWG010000129.1 GCA_030616985.1 Thermoplasmatota archaeon | reverse complement strand
CGGTTATATAATTACTCGGAAAGGGAAGGGAAATATAGATTGGGGTTGGCTTGGTTCTCTCTCTGTCGTAGAGGATATGGAAGATGTCAGACATGTAAGGGCGCCTTTTCAACTTGAGGTAATGCTAGATGGAAAATGTGGGAAAGCCGTCATAAGAAAAAAATCAGTAACAAATAATAAATAAAAGCAACAAATTAAATAGAAAATCAGGTTAAGATTGAAAAGAAATCACATGGAAGGTAGAAATGAATAAAAAAACTAATGATGTGAAATATCGCAAACAAGGTAAAAAGATTACTAAATCATCTGCAGGTAATGGAATGGATAAACTTAAGGAAAGAGTGAAGGAACTAAACTGTCTTTATGGACTCACTAAAATCGTCAAGGATAGTAAACTTTCCATAGGCGAAGCATTGCAGAAGATAGTAGAGCTACTTCCACCCTCATGGCGGTACCCTGATGTGACTTGTACAAGAATAAACTTGGACGACAGGGAATTTAAAACTGATAATTTTAAGGAGACTAAATGGAGTCAGATAAGCAACATTATATCAGATGATAAAAAAATTGGTGTTCTGGAGGTCTATTATCTAAAAGAGAAACCACGTATGGATGAAGGGCCTTTTCTTATAGAAGAAAGAAGATTGATTGATGCAATCTCTGACCTTATAGGGGAATTTATCAATGAACGTCGAACCAAAGAAGAACTAGAGCAGCAACGTAAAAAATTGGATTATGCCGAAAAATTTATGTCAGGGGGCGGAAGGGGAAAACCCTCAGACGCTGAAACTATAGGGAAAAAACAGGATTGGGAAGTCATTATTGAGCTCCTTATAAAAACTGACCCGAGAACGCTGCTAAGGATTACGAGAAAGATGACCTACTATCTTTACAGATATGAAAACGAAAAAATAACAGAACTGTTGAATATGGTTTGTCCTGTTGATAGAGATTCCTCAACAACTCAATGGTGTGGTATAAATATGCCAAATCCCCGGCAGGATCTCGAGTCTCTAGAAAACGTACAAAAACAAGTATTCGAAATTGCAAAGGACTGTCTCGCCCCTGAAGAAATTTCTGAATTGTTTCATGAATGGATGAAACAAGATAAAGCTCGCCCTTTACTGTTAACATCTCAAAAAACAGGGGTACCACTAGCAGAAATCACAGATGAAATCGCTCGATTTTTTGATAAATCAAATGTAGGAACCACATTGGCAACAGAAGATAAAATGGGTATTAAAACAGCTCTTATCAGGCGTTTCTTCACTGGCCGATTGGAGCAAGTGAATGTTGCAAAAACGCTTATTGAAGTAGAGGATTTTGTTTCATTGTTGGAGCATGTCATAGGTCCTGCTCAAGGTGCTGGTAAACTGGGGGGCAAAACATCTGGAGTTTATTTGGCGGAGAAAATCATAAAAGAAGAAATGAAAACAGATGAAATGCTTGAGGATATTTCTTTTCCTAGGAGCTGGTATGTTATTTCTGATACGGTACTGAACTTCATTCACTTCAACGATTTAGATGAAGTTTTTCATCTAAAATATTTAGATCCAAATCAGATACGTCAAGAACAACCATTTTTAGAACAGATTTTTAAAAATGCTACATTCCCGCATGAAATAATTGAGGGATTGAGACGTGTTATTAGAGATTTAGAAGGCAAACCCATCATTGTACGTTCATCAAGCCTGCTAGAAGATAGCTTCGGTGCTGCTTTCTCTGGTAAATATAAGAGCCTTTTTGTTCCAAATACTGGCACTGAAGAAGAAAGATTAAATTCCCTTATGGATGCAATTGCAGAAGTTTACGCATCTACCTTCGGTCCAGATCCAATAGAATACAGACGGGAAAGAGGACTACTGGACTTTAGCGAAGAGATGGGGATATTAATTCAGGAAGTTGTAGGGGTGCAAGTGGGACACTATTATATGCCAATTTTTGCAGGTGTGGCTTTCAGTAATAACGAATTCCGCTGGTCTCCGCGGATAAGGAGAGAGGATGGTGTGGTTCGGCTGGTTCCAGGTTTAGGTACAAGGGCAGTAGACAGAGTGGGAGACGATTATCCGATTTTGGTTTCTCCTAGGAGGCCTGAGCTACAAGTTAATACCTTGATACAAGAGCGGATTAAATATTCGCCGAGATACATGGATGTTATAAATCTAGAAACTGGCGCTATCGAGACAGTAGATGCCATTGAGTTATTCAAAGAACATGCTGATGACTTCCCAAAATTGAATCAAATTATTTCTATTCACAAGGATGGGCGACTTACCAACCCTCCTGCTATCCTTTTAAATCCAGAAAAATCAGATATGGTGGTAACATTCTCTAATCTCTTCGAAAAAAGTAATTTTCTAGAGAAGATAAGGCGCATTTTATATCTACTTGAGGAAAAAACAGGTAGTCCTGTAGACGTAGAGTTCGCCTCAGATGGGGAGAAACTGTACATACTTCAGTGTAGACCTCAAAGTCAATCTCAAGATATAGAACGACAACCCATACCTAAAAATATACCACAAAATAGAAAATTATTTTCCACTAATAAATATGTGACTACAGGTCAAATAGAAAACATAGAATACGTAGTATATGTAATTCCAGAGGCATATGGAAATTTAGAAAAACGGGAAGATATGCAAAAAGTCGCTAGGGTGATAAACGATTTAAATAATAAACTTCCTAAAAGAAAATTCATACTAATGGGTCCCGGCAGATGGGGGAGTAGAGGCGACATCAAACTAGGAGTACCTGTTAGATATGGAGATATTAATAATACATCTCTTTTGGTTGAAGTTGCTAAGGAAAAAGGAGACTATACTCCCGAGCTCTCATTTGGAACTCATTTTTTCCAGGATCTAGTAGAATCTGAAATAAGATATCTGCCTCTTTATCCAGACGAACAAAAGAACGTATTCAATGAGGACTTATTACTTAATTCGGAAAATCAATTGCCGAAAATTTTACCAACCTATAAAAATTTTGGGAATGTAGTACGCGTTATGAAAATATCTGATACTATACCTGGAGGTATGCTCTCAGTAATAATGGATGGAGAGGCAGGGGAAGCATTAGCCTATTTAAAACCACCAGATCATTGGGGTTGGCGCAAACATAAAGTGGAGGAAATGGCCAAGGTACTCGATCCAGAAATATATGGGGTTGAAGCTCTTTACGTTATTGGAAGCACTAAAGACGGCAGTGCCGGCCCAGCCAGCGATATTGATCTTTTAGTCCATTTCAAAGGAAATGAAGAGCAAAAAGAGAGACTTTTAGACTGGTTTGAGAAATGGGGGAGAAAATTAGACAAAGAAAACAAAGAAAGAACAGGTCTTGAAACTGGTGGATTGTTAGATGTCCATATTATAACAGATAAAGACATTAAGAATAAAACTTCTTGGGCATCTCATATCACATCTCCATATATGACTGTTAAGAAAATCCCGCTAGATAAGAAAGATAGTTAATAAACATCAATAAGTTCTCTAGATGCATTCTCTACATCTTCAGTGTCAAACCTCACTAAAGCAAGCTCTGGTCCATCATGTGCTGCTGTAAATGAATATGTTCTACCAAATTTTTCTTTCCAATGCCCAGTTATTCTTGCCGATTCATGAATGTGGCCATGGAGAGTCAGAAATGGCTGTTTCTTTTTTATAAAACGTTGTATTGCTATGCTGCCTACGTTAACATCCAATGGGGCATGGTCTACCATCTTTCCATCCAGGGCAGTTCTGTCTAGGTATGAATTATATGGCGGTGAGTGAAAGAGAAAGATAGTTCTCTCTACTGGTGCATTTTTGGAGATTACTTCTAAATCTTCAGCTATGGTTGAATACCGTATTTCTGTTTTGGAAACATCTATTGTTCTAACTCCTTCTTCAGGTGAAATCGCACCTACATCTACATGTCGTGAAACATCATATTTTTCCCAGTCTTTAAGCTGAAAAGGGGTAGGAGGAACATATGAGTATCCTGTGACATGCCTATTTCCATAACTTACGGTTTTATTGTGTACGTAATCAATTAACCCTTTTCTATCTGCATCCTTAAAAAGATTCTCGTATATCCTCGGGTCGTCGTTACCAAGGATTGTGAAAAATCTAATTTTTTTACTAGTTTCGCCCATTATCTTTCTTATATTTGAAAATATTTTATCTTCTATAAATTCATCCATATTTGAGTTAAGTGCAAAGTGATTTGGAAGCAGATCGCCGCCTAGAAAAACAACATCTGGAGCTTCATTTAGGATTATCTGGAATAAGCTGTCATAACGTTCGATTTTACCATGAAGGTCTGATACAAACATGCAATCCAATTAAACACCAATAATTTTTTTATGCCGTTCATGGAACAGGTCTTAATAAATTTTTAGCATTTGCGACTCCACTCCAATGCCATATAATCACTGGGAACGCCCTTGAGTCCAAAAAGATTTATATATAAAATATTGATGCCGTCATCAGAGTTGGAGGTAAATCATATGGTGCAATCATTTTATGAAAGTGTTTTAGAGCAAATAGATGCAACTGCAGAAAGGATATCACTAGACCCAGGGATCCACAAGATGTTAAGGCAGCCTGAGCGTGAATTAACGGTAAGTATACCAATAGAAAAAGATAGCGGAGAAATAGAAGTTTATACTGGGTACAGAGTGCAACATAACAGTGCAAGAGGTCCCTGTAAAGGTGGTATTAGATATCATCCTGATACAAATTTGGATGAGGTTAGAGCACTGGCAACATTAATGTCTTTGAAATGTGCTGTTGCCAATGTTCCATATGGGGGAGCAAAAGGGGGTATAACTTGTGCCCCATCAAAACTTTCAAAAAAAGAACTTCAGAGGTTGACCAAGAGATATGCTGCTATGATTCTGCCGATTATTGGGCCAAGACGTGATATTCCTGCTCCAGATGTCAATACAAATGCTGAAACCATGGGGTGGTTTATGGATGCAGTCAGCATGGAGCAAGGAAAAACGGTACTAGATATTGTTACTGGAAAGCCTTTGGAACTTGGCGGATCCCTTGGGCGAAGAGAGGCCACTGGACGCGGCGTTATGCTTACTGCTATTGAATTACTTAAAAAACTCAAAAAGGATCCAAAGAAAACAACTGTTGCCGTTCAGGGTTTTGGAAATGTCGGTTCAATAGGTGCAGAGCTTCTTGTTGAGCAGGGCTGTACAATAAATGCCATCAGTGATGTTTCAGGTGGTCTTTGCAACCCAGATGGATTAGATATACCTGACATTATAAAGCATATTAACTCAAAACCTAGAGCACCTCTCCTTAAAGATTATAAACGAAAGAAGGGCGATGAAACAATAGGCAATGAAGAGCTATTGGAATTAGATGTCGATGTTTTGGTTCCTGCGGCTCTTGAAAATCAAATTCATAGTGACAACGCCGACAACATCAAAGCGGGGATAATTGTAGAGGGTGCAAATGGTCCTGTAACCAAAAAAGGCGACGAGATACTTGCTGAAAGGGGAACATATGTAATTCCTGATATTCTTGCGAACAGTGGTGGAGTAGTAGTTTCCTATTTTGAATGGGTTCAAGGAATACAGTCATTTTTCTGGGGAGTTAATGAGGTTAATGAAAATCTAAAGAACATAATGCTTAAAGGTTTTGATGATGTGTGGAACATCTCAAAGGAGAAAAAAGTAACACTGCGAGATGCTGCCTTTATACTTTCTATTAAGAAGATAGCAAAAGCAGTCGAATTGAGGGGAATATTCCCGTAGCGAAAATACGACTATGATGTGGTCGTAATTCCCTCTCTTCTTTTTATTCTTAAACGTTATATTTCACCCTTCTCGATATATCATAAACTATTAAAAAACCACCTAGATACAGATTACAACAGAAGCTTACCAAGATGTGTTGTAAATGTATGATATAGTGGAAAAGAAAGTGTTATCAGAGACAGTAAAACTAATGAAGATAAAGGCACTGCTTGTAGCCAAGAAGGCCCAGGCGGGTCAGTTCATTATACTTAGGATAGATGAAAAGGGAGAGCGCATTCCTTTAACCATAGCTGATTTTGATAGAAAAAAGGGAACCATTACGATTATTTTCATGGAGGTTGG
>JAUWWG010000084.1 GCA_030616985.1 Thermoplasmatota archaeon | reverse complement strand
CATATATTCTGCTTTATCATCACCTTCATCAATACCATTCGTAAATCTAGTTAGAAGAAAAACAAGTTCGATTATATATATGCCTACTACAAGGACAAAGTATTCGGGACGGACGTTTTCTAGAGTAAACGCATCAGTAATACTTGCAAAGGTATTTGAGTATCCACCTGCAAATGTTTCGGTGGGAAGTTTGCTAGCCATGGAGTGAATAATGTTTGATATTAACTTAGTGATGGCAAGAGTTATGCCAGCTATCAAAGGGGCAAAAACCGCAGCGGTTGATCTCAGGGTGGATGTAAGGGAGTAAAGCGTGTCTTTTATCTTGTTTTCAACCTGTTGCAATTCCTTAAGATGATCAGCTATGCGAATAATAGAGATACTTACAGATCTCTGGCTCTTATGAATGCCCTCTACAAACAAACGCATGATTGCTTTAATGCGATCAGAATAAACATGCCTCAATGACCCATATTCCGAACTGAACAATGCATCCCGGATGTTGGTATGCATTGCTGTTAGATTATAACTAGTATGACTGAGAACCTTAGCAATTTTTGCACCTTCCATGGTACTTGCCGCATACATAAAACTTTCTTCGGGTGATTTTTCCTCACTAATTCGTTTACCAAGAATATAGAGCGCATCGCTGAATTCTTTTTCTATCTGTTTAATGTTGTCTCTTATTTTCTTATAAGGTCGGTAAACGCTTAGACTGTAAAGCGTAACTGTTGCAGCAATACCCCATATGATAAAAAGCGTTACTGGGAAATAACTATTCAAACCACCTGGATTGGAAATAAAGTTTAGAATTTCATTGGATGAGTTGCCCGGCATAAACATTGGAATCGCTATGAACAGGATACCATGCATAGCAATCAGTAAACCAACGACTAGGGATATAATCAATCTTTTATGCTTATCAATGCCTACCAGATCAGGATGATTGCTAGGTATAGCAGGCGGATTGAAAGTTGCAGGCCTAGATAGAAGAATTTTACGAGTATATAAAAAGACAAACAACGGAAGGATTATATCATACAAGAAAAAGACCTGGAATATAGTAACATTCATCCCTACCAATCCAGCAGCAGGAAGCATAGCAATTAGTGAAAGAGGAATCATAATTCCTATGGAATAGATGAACATTGTAGGTTGATGTAATTTGCTAGCAAACTGATTCATCAGATCCCTGGTACCATCCAAACCTACGTCAAGGGCCCTGTTAAGTGTGATTACTCTTTGTGCCTCTTCGGGTTCCTGTATGGAACTCCGTATCAGATATAACGCTCTTTTAAAATGATCGCTCCGTCTACCCCAATAATCCGCAAAATTTGTTAATGCATCATTAATCCCATGATAAACCCTAATTTCCATATCCCAAAGCATTTTGCGCAGATCTCTTACAAGAGACGTGGAGGATTCTGAAGCTGCGAATTTTACACTGTTCTCAAGATTGGGCACAAGCTTAAGATACATCACTAGGTAACTCAGCACTTCAGGAATGTCACCAAGAGAATGGATATTCACATATCGCGCATATGTTTTAGGATAATTGGCAAGCAAATTCATTACAATCAGTGGAAGAAAACTAGAGGTGATTACCATAAGTAGCAATGTCAAAGTGTCAATCGCCCCAATGTTAAGACCATATGAGAGTATGACGACCAAGTCGATCATAAAAATAATCATAAAAGAGATGAAAGCCCCCGCATGGGCAAAAACTAGTATGTCAAGTGGCTCAATGTTTAATCCCGTAAAGTTGAGAGCATCCATGTATTCTGGTGTAAAATATTTCTTGATTTTTTGTCGTGTTCTCTTGTTGTCTCTTGCCATCCATGAAAAATATTTTTTAGCGAAAAACACTCCTTTTTCAAACCAATGTTTGTCTACATTCATGCTACTTTTCTTCCAGCATATTCTTTAAACCATTCCATCCACTTTCTTCTTACAATGTTGTAGTCCACCTCACCACTCCTCATTTTACTTTCTTCTATGAACATCCAAAAGGCATTGTTAGCATCACGATTTACAGGTGCCTCAAGTAATTCCTTGTTTTGTTTGCCGTAGTTTACTATCGTTTGTTTGATATCGGTTCTGAGTTTTATGTTACGAAGAGCTTTCTCTACGGTGATTCCCCATTTCCTAGCGATGCTTCCTATTAGCTCTGATTGCCCCATATCAAGTAAATCTGTAGAAATAAGTTCATCTTTTTCCGTGTTGTATGTCATCATATCTTGGAATATACTGTCAGAATCGGGGTTTGTAGTCCATCCAGTTTTCGTGATTTCAGATATCTGAACAACCCTTCGTTTACGTTCTATTCCCCCCTCTGTTCTTATAGGTGCTGTGATTACAACTGAATCTACTGCTTTGAATGATGTTGCTGGTACACCAATGTCATAGACTACTCTTTCATATACATCCCTAGTGGTCGACCCATGTATTGTTCCCATGATCAGATTACCTGCTGCTCCAACTCTCATGGCCTCAAATAAAACCTTAGCCTCAACACCTCGGACCTCCCCTATTATCAAAACTGATTCACCCAAACGCAGGGCCGTTCTAAGCGCATCAGTGGGATTAACCTCAGTGGATCCTAAACCAGAAGATATTGACTTAGTAATCAATGACTGCATCTTATATCCATATCTTTGAAGAATCTCAACTGGTATTTCAGCGGTGTCTTCGATAGTGAGAATCCTAAAACGCTGAGGAATCTCAAGTATTAAAGCACTAAGAAGAGACGTCTTATCAGCCCCGCGACTCCCAGCTACCAGGAGAGATGCTTGACCATCGATTAGGAAACTAAGAAAACCAGCAGCTTCTGGAGAAATCATTTTATTGGCGATAAAATGTGCAAGAGTCCAAGGTTTCTGACGATGCTTCCTAAACGCAAAAGCAACGCCATGAGGCGTAAGAGGATTACTGATTGCAGCTACACGGGTATGATAACTCGCGAGATCCATATCAAGTACAGGCGAAGCTTCAGAAAACGCTCTGCCACTAAGAGTTCTAAAACGAGATGCAAGAGCATCAATGTCGCCAACGGACAAGTATACATTAGATGTGTACTCCTCACCCTCAACCACAAGATGCAATGGATTATTTGCCACAGGTGCGTTCACATAAATGTCCTGAATCCTAGAATCTAATAGAATATCCTCAAGAATACCAAAACCTGCAGTATAGCGTGCAAAGATATCGGCAAGATATTCAATCCTGTCCACACCAATATCAAAATGATGTTCCTTAACAAATCCAGTTATCACTTGTTTTCCGAAATGTTGAAAGTAATCTCTAGCAGTTTCTGCATCCATAAAAGAAGCGTCTTTGGGTCTATGACGTGAAAGATGCGACCTAACATTCTCCAGAAGATATAGTTCTCTACGGGGCAAATCATACTCCGGAGGAATAACAAAATAAAGTTTTTCAGGACGTGTTCTGAGAACATATAGTGAGATGTTTATGGGGCGCCCGCCTTTGCGTTTTACTTCATATGATTCCATAAAGACGGCGTCTGGGGGTGGCTCAAGCTGAATATAAGAATCAATAAAACTGGGTCTAACATATGGCCTTATGCAATTAGTATAAAACGAATCACTGTCAATGTTTTTCTCTACGATATATTGTTTAAACTCTGCTTTTGAAACCATCTCAGCAATGATATCGTTATATTTTCTCTCGCATTCGTTACATTTTGTATCTAAAGATTTTTTTCGTTTCTGTATTTTTTCAAGATTCAATAGAGTCTTAACCGGATTGGTTTTAGATGATTCGATTATTGTTTGTATCTCCTCGCATCTAATTCTAGTACATTTTTTGCATTTTTCCAAGTCCCCAGTAGGAAATTCTAGATCGTTGTATATATCTATATTTTCAATAAAATGAGTAAGATTTTTGAGAATCTCAAGCGCTTCATCTTTGAAAATTTTAACAAAAGCGTGGTTGAGGATAAGCTGATCTACTCCATGTTCTGTTTGAAGTATCTTAAAAATATTTGACCTACAAATTTCATCAAATATCGTAGAATTTCCTATGTCGCAGTCCCTGCAGTTTAGCGTCACTGTTTTAACATTTGCTTTTCTTACCGTAGTATGTAAACAGAGTTTTTCTACCATTCTATTGTTTCCTCAGACGACAAAATATATAAATTGCAAATATATAATTTTCTAAATTAAATGGAGGTTAGTTTAGGTTGGAAAAAAATGCCACCATACTTATAGAGCATGATATGAAAAAGCAATATATCCTGGGACGTAAGGAGAAAAGACTGGAGGGCCTATTGAACATCGGGAGATATTATGCACTAGATTCATCTTTGGGGGCAGAAGTTCATGTGGATGTTTTGAGCCCACACATAATTCTAATCTGTGGCAAACGCGGTTATGGTAAATCATACACAATGGGTGTTTTTATAGAAGAAATTTCTCATCTTGAAAAGGAAGTCAGAGATAACCTTGGAGTCGTCGTTATTGACACACTTGGAATTTTTTGGACAATGCATTTTCCAAATACAAGGGATGCTGAAAAACTAAACGAATGGAACCATAAGCCTGAGGGCATCGATATAAATCTTCTTGTATCAAAAGGGCATGTTGAGGAATATAAGAAAAGAAACATCAATGCACGTAGTTTTTCCATTAGAACATCTGAGTTATCCCCATTTCATTGGTGTCAACTTTTCAATATTAAATCTACAGATCCTTTTGGGATTGTATTGACACGCGCTGTTCTTGAAATGCAGTCAAAATCTAACCAGTTTTCGGTCTTTGATTTATTGGAATGTATCAAAGGCGATGAAAGAAGTAATGATAATGTTAAGGGTGCTGCCGAGAATTTTTTAACCCTGGCAGAATCATGGGACGTTTTTGATAGAGATGGAATGAGCATTAAAGACATTGTAATTCGGGGTAGCATTACTGTCCTTGATGTCAGTCATTTGCCCGATCCAAATCTGAAGATTATATTAGCAAGTATTATCGGTGAAAAAATCTTTGAAGAACGTGTACGGGAGCGTAGGATTCATGAACTTAAGAAGATGGGATATGATGTAGAAGAAAAAGGTATCCCCATGGTTTGGCTAGTTATTGACGAAGCACAGCTTTTCCTGCCAGATGACAAGAATGCCATAAGCAAGGATGTTTTTATCAACGAATGGATGCGGCAAGGGAGACAACCGGGTCTTTCCATGATAATAGCTACTCAGCGCCCTAGTGCTTTAGATCAGGAGGTTATGTCTCACTGCGATCTCATCATTTGTCATAGACTTACATCCCAGGATGATATCTCTGCATTGAGTAGAATTCGTCCCACTTACATGCACGGTAATATCAAAGAGTCTATCAGAAAGGTAGGAGATGAAAAAGGTGTCGCATTTGTAATTGATGATACCTCGGAGTCATCGCATGTTATCAAGATACGACATCGCCGTAGTTGGCATGGTGGTGATGAGTCTCTTGCCATAGAACCAAAATCAAACTAATCCATATCGTCTGGATGGCACTGTTATGAGAAAAATGGATAATATTGCATCTGATATGATTCCTATTCGACTTATCATCAGCATAGCAGTAATTGCAGCTATGGTGATAATGATATCTGTTGGATACAACAATCTTAGTGTCGTACTTGCTAAAAATCAGGTGGAAAATGAATGCAGAACTCTAGAGTCAAAGCTTTATACAATGATATCTAGTGGCATCGCCCGAAATGTGGATGAAATCAACAGTTGTGATGGTACAAAAAGAACTCATACGTTTAATCTTCCAGACACCCTGATATTTCTAGCGTTTGGTGTGGATCCTGATCCAAATAATGACGGAATATTGGAGACTGGTTTAACATGTAATGGTTCAGTGATATTCTATAAAGTCATGGGTGGCAATAAGCAAGTCATATGGCTATCTGAAAAAGAATTTAGATTTAGAGAGGGAGAATTCGCTGATGACAAATGGATTATAAATGATGGAGAACAGGGTTTCATATCTAGTAATGGTGGAAAAACAACACTTACCTTCGAACTTGTGCAAAAAAACCATGAAAGATATATACTCATCCAAGGCAACGATGGCATAGAGCTATAAAACTTGAATCATATATCTAATATATATTTTTATTATAAAAATGAGAGATAACGTTTTAATATAGAAGATTATACTGGGAGAAAAATAATGGGTGATTTACATGGCTGAGAAAAATACCATTAAATCTGAAACAACAGTAAAAGCTTTCCCTATGTTTACGGCTGAACCTGCGGCGTTGGGCCTTATTGGTCTAGCAGTTGCAACTCTTGTGCTAGCATCTACTGATCTTGGATTGACATCAAGCTCTTCTAAATCACTCATGATACCATGGGTCCTTTTCTTTGGTGCGACAGCCCAATTGATAGCAGGTGCGATGGATTTTAAACGTAAAAATATCTTTGGAGCTACTGTGTTTACCACATACTCTATGACAATGTACTCCATATCACTAACACTATTCATCACTGTCTTTACAGATGTTGAATTTGACATAACACACTATGCATATGGCCTCATTGCTATTTTGGTATTCAGCATCATAGCCACTGCCGCTTCCCTGATGACAAACAAGATATTGTTTGCAATATTGATATTCGTTGATTTAGCAGTGATAGCATTGATAGCTCATTATCTCTATAGCGTTTCGGCTGTACCTGCAGGTATATTTCTACTGTTGACTTCTGCGTTTTCATTCTATGCGGCCGCTGCGATATTACTAAATACAATAGCTGGCAAGACCATACTACCCCTGGGAAGTGCTATCTGGAAACCATAATGCAATGCACTGAATCTATGCCACAATTCTAGCGCCGGACTTGAAAAAAATCTACCCCATTTCTACTTTTTTGAATTCTTACTAAACTGCCAATAGGCGTATGTGATCTATTTTCCTCCAAATTTCACAATAGAAAAAATATTTTCACCTTTAATTTTATCTCTGCCATTTAGATCTGGCAACTCTATAACAAAAGCACATTCAACAATCTCGCCTTCTAATTTTTTTACAAGATTTCTTGTGGCACTGATTGTTCCACCTGTCGCAAGCAAATCATCAACAATTAAAACTCTGTCTGCTTTATTAATCGCATCTTTATGTATCTCGACTTTATCTTTGCCATACTCTAATGAATATTCTTCAGATTCACATTCTGCTGGTAACTTCCCTGGTTTTCGAACAGGGACAAAACCACATCCTAAAAGATAAGCAAGGGGGGCACCCAAGATAAATCCACGTGCTTCAATTCCGATGACCGTATCAATTTTCTTATCAGCATATCTTTTATGCAAAAGATCGACGGTTTCCCTTAGCCCTTCTGGACTCTTTAAAAGTGTTGTAATATCTCTAAACATAATATTCTTTTTTGGCCAATGAGGAATTGTTCGTATTTTTGATTTTATTGATTCTGTCATTTTTTCACCCGTCTAGAATATATGTTTTTCTCCTAGATATACTTATGTTTATATGGTTTTTCGTCTAATCGCTTTTTTGCCATACTTTATTCCCCCTTACTATATGCGTTAATTAACATCTCATCCCATGTTATTTTCTTCCCTTCTTTGATTTTGTTTAGCTCCTCATATTCTTCATTTGTTAGCGTTATGTGTATATGCTTAAATCTTGCCATTTGACATCTCCATAGTATGTATGCAATAACTATCTATATACTTTCACCCCTTGTAGATACTCTTCAAAATCCTTTTTCAATGCTCTAAGTTTCCAGTTCATTATTCGCCCCTCAATAACTCAATAGCCAATTGACGTTCATGTTTGCAATAATGGTGTACTTTCTTTCTTGTACCGTCAGGATTAAGATTTCTGTAAGTGGCATCTGGGCAGTTACAATTTAGATGATTTCTTGCAAGAGTTATCAAGTATTCTTTTTTTCCGTCACTCGATTTAATTTTGAATATCCTTGGAGCATACTTGCCTAATAGTTCCTTTTTGATTTTGGGTGTTATCTCAAATTCCTTGGCGTCTTTAATTTCTAATATTTGTTTCATACTATCATAAATACTTACTATGTATATACTACCTATATATATTTATGGGTAAAAAATGGCAATTTGACATTATGTTGCTATTATACCTAGTTATAATTTGCTTAAGATAAATTGAATTAAATTAACTTGACTTTGTCAGATTTATTGAATTGTTTATACAATGTTATAGAAAAAAAATAGTTATTATTTGTTGTACATAATTACTTGTTAAAGGGAGGAAGTGAGAGTCCGATTAACGAAGGCGAATAATGGGAGAGAAAAAAAGCTAGTGGATGAGGAGGATGGGATGGAAGTTACTGTTTTTCCTTCAGACTCTCACAAATTAACAATTGTTAATTAGCTTATAAAGTTTTCCATGATTTTTACGACAATTGTCGAATTTTCCTATTGATTGACACTATTTTTATTGATATATCAAAGTAAGTTGTTTTTGTATATGATGGCATAAACTCTAAAATCCATGTTTTCCTATATGTGAGCGTGTTAATTGACAGCCATCTGTGACAAAAACAGATTTCCGTGTTGAAGAAAATCAAAGAGAACTGATTTATTCGATTATTTGTAACCCCTTGGAATTTATGAGTTTACAAATCCTGCATATCTCAGAACCTACAACCGTTTCTCCTTTTTGAACAATCAATGCAGCAGAAAAATTAATCTCTTTCATGATATTTTCATCATTGATTATGGGTATACCTCGTTTATGACATTCATAAAGACTAATAGCTGCAGGTGTCAATCCCATTTTTTCAGCAGCTTCCTTTTGACTTAAACCAAAATTGTGGACAATACAGCATACTAATTCCTTTCGTATAACTGGAAGCACGTCCCATATCATATATTCACAAGGAGTTTTTCCCATAAATTCCAAAACCATAAAACTGACTTGTTGTATTCAGTATTAATCCAATTTATCAATCAGTTGTTTGATCTCTCCCGCATGTTTCTCAATAATTTCAGGGTCTCTGAATACACCTGCTGCATATTCCTTTAGTTTCATAATCACTTGAATAAGAGTCTCTTTTGTAGGATTTTTAAAATCTCCACCTACTTCTGCAAAGGTATTTTCTATAATAAATTCAACATGCATTTTTTCTATTTCTTCAGGTTTAAGTTCAGTGGTTTCCCTCATATATTTCATTAATTCTTCTTGTACTTGAGAAAAACATTTAATTATTGCATCTCTCACTTGAACGGGTGTTATTTTTCCAGATAAATCAACACCATAGATACAACTATCATTCGACATATTAGATTGTAATAGGAATTTAAAATATAATCATTTCTAATTACCTAAATTCTATAAATGTGACAAAATCTAGTTAATTAAAACTATTAAATAATAGGGCAAACTCCCACTCACGTGTATAGTTTTACAAAATTCATAACACGAAACAAACGTAACAAAATGCAAATTTATAATTCTCTTTACCCTAATTAAAGTTAGGCGAAAGAATGAACAGAAGTGGAAAAATTAGCAAACTATTATTATTTTCCGTTGCATATAGTAATTATTAACGTAACAAATAGTGTATTAAAACTTTTAAAAAAACCCGCAATAAAAGGGAAATTCGATGACCCATACCCCAAATTTTTCTGTATACTTTTTTGTTTTTGTAAACTTTTTCTTTTTTAAAAAGGTGTGAGGGTGTGAGGGTACTTTTAGCGACCAAAATCCCACATTCCATTGCCCCTTGAAACATAGTGTCGCCTTG
>JAUWWG010000041.1 GCA_030616985.1 Thermoplasmatota archaeon | reverse complement strand
GAAATTGAGAAACAACCACGTGTGAAACTTCCTGAGCTCCCCGTCAAGGAAAGAATTCATAACTTCGAAGAAGTCGAGCAGGAATTAACTGAGGAGATGGCGGTCAAAGAGGCACAGCGATGTCTGAGTTGTAATATTTGTTCAATTTGTAAACAATGTGTAATATCCTGTGAGGCAGATGCTATAAACCATGATGCGGAGGAGGAAATAGTTAATTTAGATATTGGTGCAATTGTTGTAGCAACAGGTTTTGATCTATTTGATCCAATGGCTAAACCAGAATATGGATATAGTAAATATAAAAATGTTATCTCTGGTCTAGAGTTTGAACGATTAGTATCAGCATCTGGACCAACAGAAGGACATATCCAAATAGATGGCAAAGAACCAAAGAAAGTTGTTTTCATACAATGTGTGGGTTCAAGAGATAAGGAAACCAATGAGTATTGTTCACGTGTTTGCTGTATGTATACAGCAAAACAGGCTCATATAGTTCATGATAAAATACCAAATTCAAAACTAACAATATATTATACTGACATGCGTGCATTTGGAAAAGGATATGAAGAATTCTACAACCGAGTACAAGGAGAAGGAATCACATATCGACGTAGGGAACTTAATGATTCTATTGAGGTTACAAAGAAAAACGGTAAAGTTATAGTAAAAGCAAAGGGATATCCTGATACTGAGGCTGACCTAGTAGTACTTGCAACAGGAATTGTTCCACGAAAGGATAACCTGGATCTTGCACGGATTTTAAATATTAACCAGAGTGCAGATGGTTTCTTTTTAGAGGCGCATCCAAAACTTAGGCCGGTAGATACATTTACAGATGGAATATTCTTAGCTGGCTGTTGTCAGGGTCCAAAGGATGTTCCCGATACCGTTGCACAAGCAAGCGGTGCAGCATCTCGTGCATGTAACATCCTATCTAAAAAACAACTAGAAATCGAAGCAACAGTTGCAAATGTAAATGAAGATTTATGTCGCGGCTGTGGTTTTTGTGTTGATGCATGTCCATATACGGCTATTGAATTAGAAGAAGTCGATCGATTTGGCCATAAGGTAATGGTAGCAAAAGTAAATGAAGCTCTCTGTAAGGGATGTGGTTCATGTTCTGCTGCTTGTCTTAACGGTGCAATTAGTCATCTTGGATTTACAGATGGACAGATTCTCTCAATGATTAAAGCGTTAGGTAAATAAAGATTAAAATTGGATAAAGGAGGGTATGAAAAATGAAAATATGTATAAGTTCAACGGGAAATACAATAGAGTATAGTAATATTGATACAACAATTCATAGATGTGCTTTCTTCCTGATTGTTGATAAAAAAACCAATTCACAGAAAGCAATTTTTAACACAATTAGGGAGAGTCCAAGTGAAATAGGAGCAATGGTAGGTCAAATAGTTGCAAATGAAGGAATTGATGCTGTTATTACAACAGATATTGGACCAAGAGCATTTGAAATATTTAAACGCTATGGGATAAAGGTATATTACGCTAAAGGTAAAATAAAAGATGCTATCAAACAATTTGAACAAGGAAAACTAAAGGAAATAACTAAAGCAACAGTGCCAAGATTTCCAGATATTAAATAAAAAATTAAAATTATATTAAAACACCTATGGGTTAAAAACCCATATTTTTTCATTTTGACATTTTAACACATTAGCTTTATATATCACTAGTGTCAGAAAGCAACACGCTATCATATAGCAAAGTAAAGATGAAAGGTGGTGAAAAAGTGGATAAAGAATATGAAGAAACACAAAAAGAAATAGATAAACTATTATTGGAAACAAGTCAAAGACAAATGCACCAGAAATATCGAGATATGAAAAAAGATAAGGATTATCAAGCTAAAATAAAAAAAATTGGTGAATTAACGCTAAAACTTGAAAAAATTCAAGAGAAAAACAGAAATAACTAAAAAGTTTACAGTTCTAGTAATTCTTTACTTAGAAGTCTGATATGGCTCATTTCCTCTTTTATAATTCCATCTAATTTTTGCTGTCCTAGATGAGCTGGGACAACATCTTTCATACCTAGGTAAAAAACTATCGAGTCTTTTTCAGCTGTAATAGCACTTTTTAGAATCTCTTTAAAAGATGTTGTGTCGATTTCTTTTTCATAAAACACTCGTGTATCCGCTAGTGAACGAAGGTAGCCTTCTGATTCACCTTCAGGATCAAACGTTGTCATTATTTTTTCATCTCTAGAAAGATTGCTTCTAAGTGTTTTAAATGTTTGTTCATGATTATCTTCCATTGCTGCTAGATCTAATAAAAGTTTTTTATGGTCGCTATCAGAAACATTTTCTGCTGCCGTTCTGTAAAATTTTGCACCATTTCGTTCAATTTGTTCAGCTATTTCAAAAACTTCGTCTGCATTAAAGTCGATACTCATTTTTTTCATATCCCCCCTAATAATTAGCTTAGTTTAAGGTATATATTATATCTTATTAAAAGTTTATTGTAAAAATGCTAAAATCTCTATTAAGAGTAAATAGATATAATAAAAAAAATTATGTAATTTTTCACCTGTTTTTTCATATTCTTTTATATAGGAGCAATTGATATCCATTTCCAGGGTTAGAGGCTAATGTCAAAGACATTTTCCATTGAACCAAATATTAAAGTGTCTGAAGATAGCGTGATACGTAATCCTGATGATAATTTTTATATTAATTTTTTAAAGCAATATTATGTTTTTACAAAGGATGGTCAGTATCTTTTTGGGTCTACACAACCTGGACGGAGACCGGATAGAGCATTTTATATGATTCCTGAAGGTTATAAACTAGGTAAAAAACAGAGGAAATTTGATACAAAAATTGGAAAGAAAATCTACGAAGTTGCTATGCGCTATCTTCAAAATGAGAACCCAAAACTCATTGTTCAAGATGGTATCCAGGGAGAGCATGGCTACAAGGTCGGATTACGCATTACCATTAGCGTAAAGAATCCTCATAATGCATATATTGCTTGGATGGGAAAGATGATGGTGTTCCCTCCAGAAAAAAACATGAATATAGATTGTTGGAATTATTGCATTCAGGAAAAACTGCCTGATAAATATGTAAAGGAAATTCAGTGTGCCTGGCCAGAATATAATCCTAGCGTTCCATTAACACTATACGATCTTATAGGGATGGACAATAATGTTAGACGAGTTCTCAGCCTTGGCATTGACTATTTTGGTGGCGCGTTTAAGAAACCTAATCTTACAATGGTTTGGAATAAAGCCGAATCAAATGGTTTAGTCACCTATCACGCTGGTTGCACTTCTGATCGTGTTTTAAAAGGTCTTAGTGGTACTGGGAAAACTACTTTAACTGTTGGACCTGAACTTCAACAAGATGATGCTTGCCTTGGTAAATCAGTTTATAATTCTGGTAAAATAACTGGGGTTAAATTAATTGGGTTAGAGGCTGCTAGTTTTGCAAAATCCGAGAGTTTAACACGTTTTAGTCCTGAATACCCGGGTCTAATGAAATCCCGTGAAGTTGATAAAAATGGAAAACGAGCCATTGTTCTTGCAATGAACATCGACTGTGAAGGCGTTGAATATAAAATTGAAAAAACAAATGGCTTTAAAGTGAAAGTTCCTAAACAAATACCTGGTGAACGGGTCGGGTCTTTGCAATGTACAAAATATGAAAAAAGTGGAACAACTAATGGTAGATTTATATTTTTATTTAGTGAGTTGAACCCTAAATGGGGAAGCGATCTGGAGAAAAATTTGAAAACCGAGGCTTTGAGTTTTAAAAAATACGATGTTCTTGAACCCATTTTCAGAGTCACTGATCCTAAGATGGCTGTAGCTTTGGATAGTGCTTGTGAGAGTATTATCACCTCTGCGATTTCTGCGCAGAAGCCTGGTACTCGTGTCCGTTCATATGCTGCTACAGATTTTATGGCTCGTGAGCAATCCTATCAGGCTCTGTTGAAATTGAAAATGTATGAAGATATGGATTTAGGTTTGAATGGAAACTTGGTGTTTTTCATTAATAACGCTGGTTTTGTAGGTGAATATGGTTTTGATGGCAATCAGATTAAAAAATTAGATGATAAAGGCAAACCAATACCTAAGAGAGATATTGACACTGATGAGATTCTTCGTAATGAACTTGGCGAAGTTATATATGTGGGTCAGGGTGAGGGAATTAAGGTAGCTGATTCAAAACATTTAATTCATCTGGTTGAAAATAGAAAGATTGAAAACTGGGTTAAACACCCAGTTTTTGGATATCTGATACCAGACCCATTGGAACTTGAAGAGAAACATGATATGACAGATTTCGGTAAACGATTTAACCCATTGAACTACTATACTCCAAAGCAATACCTTGAGTTTGTAAAAAGAGATATCAAAGAGCGAACAGAGTTCCTAGAGGATTTATTCAAAGGACAAGAAGGCGGAGAAAAACTCAAAGACGTTATTTATATCTGGAAGAACTGTAAACTTCCAACAGAGAAAGAAATCAAAGAGTTTTACGATAAATATTATAATATTGTTTCACAAAAAAGTTAAGTACCTTTTTTCTTATTGTCCTACATTGCGGAGGTATATTAATGGCTATCTATAAGATAATACATTTGTATCAACGGGCTTTTATAAATTCCTGTTCCAGTGTTGTTATCTAGAAAACGTTAGCATTGAATATAATGAACGGACAACGATTAGCACGATTTTCTCATCATATATGAAAAAATTAAGTACCCTTATTGCCTTTTGATTTTGGGGGTGAATTAATTAGATGTCTGTTTACAAAATAATAGATATAGTTGGAACATCGGAAAAAAGCTTTGCGGACGCTGCAAAAAATGCCGTAATTGAAGTGGCAAAAACGGTGAAGAAGATACGTAGAGCAGAGGTTACAAAATTTGATGTGAAAATAGAAAACGATAAAGTTATTCTATACCGAGCAGAAATGAAGATAGCTTTTGAAATAGAAAGATAGAAACCCCTCTGGTCATTTATTTCATCTTATCCTTATTCTCAATATAAAATTCCATCATATGTCTAAACTGGTCAGAGGGCCCACGGGTTTCCTCTCTGTATAGCTTTTCAAACATTTCTTTTTCTTCGCTTCAAACCCTCATATTTTTGGACTGTTGCTTTTGTTATTTCTGATAGTTTTCCTTCTTCGAATTGTCGAATAGCATTGTTTATTTTACCTTCTCCTTGATATATCCTTATTCCACATTGTTCAAATGTTTTAAATGCAAATGGTCCAATATCAGTAGCTATAACAGCATCTATTTCTTCATTTGCGACTACATTTCCTACTGTAATTCCTACTCCATTTGGACGGTCTCTTACTTTATTCACAATTACTTTTACTTCTTTGGTTTTTGTATCTACAATCAAGAAAAAAGGTGCTCTCCCAAATGTTGCATCTATATTACTCTCTATATCTCTTCCAGTTGCACTTATTACAATTTTCATATTTTTCCTCCTTCATCTTCTATTGACATAAATATCTCTCCTAATAATCAGAATGAAATATTGCTTTATAACCCTGTTTGTATGTGTAAAAGATAGGGGTGAAAGAGGAAAAAATACCTTTTAAGCGATTTCCCCTCCTTATTCTCTCCGAGAGAAATAGGTTATTTTTCTTATTGCCGTAATCTGTAATTATTTTGAAAACATTCAAAACCTCTATCTTTTGAGTTTGTATTGTAAAAAAATAGATAATTACGACAATTGACTATAGGTTCTATGGAAAATATAATAAATACTACATTTATTTTTATATATAAGTTTCTCTAAAATAAAATGGGGGCGGTTGATACGACGAAATGGAAACAGATTGGCACGTATTACGATATGAACGTAGAAGAAAGAAAGAAAAAGAGAAGACTTGTTGATTTTTCTGGAAAAATTATCTTGGAATATAACATTTAAAAATTTCAATGAATTATAAAAAGCTCAACTGTCAAATTAGATTATGCTGATTTCTTAGTTATAAAAAGACTAAAAGTCAAAGTCAGGTTAGTACATATGTTGCATTTACCATCCAAAAGATTTAAATTATAATATAATATTCGGGGAGTTTAAATCTGCGGGCACATTTTAAAAGCCTGTTAATCAAAAGAAACATTGGGCGATATTATGGCATATAACTTTACATTTGACTTATCTAAACTATCGCAAACATTGTTTAGAGAAATTGCGGAGTTTTCAGAAAAGGGAAAAATCACCGAAAGAACAGGAGACATGGCAATAAATCTTGTAAAAAAATTCAATATAGACAAGATTACAGGGCTGCCTGTTTGTGACTCAATAACAGTTATAGAAGACCTTGTTAATGCAAACATCAAAAATAGTATCCATAAAGAAAGTTTTGTAAAGACAAACAAAAGAGTGTTGTTTCTTCCCCATTGTTGCAGAAAATACATGGACTCAAGATGTAAGGCAGATTTTGATCCAGAGTCTGCATCATACCTCTGCAGACATTGTTCGGATGATTGTCAGGTGCATAAGGCTACAAAACTTGCAAAAAAAGAAAATTACGATGTATATGTATTGCCCGGCAGTTCCTGTGTCAAAAAGATTTTTCAGAAAAATTCGTATGATGGCGTTATTGGAGTAGCATGTACTGAAGAGATAGGACTTGCAACAAAAATTTTAGAACAATTCAACATAGCTGTCCAAAATATACCATTGATAAAAAATGGCTGTTCAGGAACACAATTCAACTTCGAAACTTTACAAAGAATAATGGACGAAAAGACGACAATTTTTCCTTATGTTTTTAGATAGATTAATTGAGCGTTATTCATTGCTGAAGCAGATTTTGCAAGTGATCATTTAATCCAAAATGATAGAAAAGGAGATGCGCCTCTAATTCTACTGGAATTCTAGATGCTAATATTTTTAGCATTTATTCATGAGATCAATGGTATTTATGGGATGTCAATTGTTGGAATATTCTTTATTGTGTTTCTAATTTATCTTAGAAAGAGAATTGGGTACTACCAGAGAAGAATCAAAGGATTTTAATATCGATTTTGAATAACTTTGTCCAACTAAAACAAAGTTGATCAATCCTTACGTTGAAAGACATTGCGGGCAAATTTAGAGGTAATATCTATAGAGCTTCTACTAGATTGTTGACTTGATTTATTCAATAAGGTTATATGTCACTTTAATTTTAATCATAATGTATGCTTGAGGAATTTACTTTTTTACTCTCCGGGATCATCTTTGGTTTAACCCTGGGGATATCTCCTGGACCATTATTGACATTAGTTATTTCCGAAACATTAAAACACAACAGAAAAGAAGGAATAAAAGTTGCAATTGCCCCCATCATTACAGATTTACCAATAGTTTTGATAACCTTGCTGATTTTATCAAAAATGTCTAATTTTGACCCGATTTTAGGTTCTATTTCAATACTTGGTGCAATATTTATCGGATATCTGGCTTATGAAAATATCTTCGCAAAGAGTGTTAAACTCAATATCCAAGATGTGAAACCACAATCATTAAAAAGAGGGATCATAGCCAATTTTCTAAGTCCCCACCCTTATATATTTTGGTTTATCATAGGTGCACCAACTGTATTAAAAGCATTGGGCATTAGCCTTTTTTCCGCAGTATCATTTATACTAGGATTTTATGTATTTTTAGTGGGATCAAAAATATTTATAGCGACAGTAGTTGAAAAATCTCGTTCTTTCTTAAAAAGTAACATATATGTTTATGCGATTAAATTTTTGGGAATATTACTATTAATATTCTCCGTAATGTTTTTGATGGAGGGTTTAAAATTCTTTGGAGTGATCTGAGTTTGAAAGTATATTAACCAGCTTTACTACTCTGTTTATTTACCACATGCAAGCCAAGAATGACAAGTGCTCCACCAAAGACAAACAACCAGGTAATTTCATCTCTGAAGAGAATGTAACTGATTATTGTTGACAATACTGGAACAAAATAAAGATAAACACTGATCTCTGAAGCGCTTTTAATCTCGAGTGCCACATACCATAAAACATATCCAATAACAGTTGGAAATACTCCAAGAAATATTACAACACTCCAACCAGTAAGTGACATTGCCGCTACTTCTTCAAAGAGTGAGCTACTAATAAAAGGAATTAACCCAAGACTACCAAGTAAACATACATAAACGGTTAGCGAGAGTGCTGAGTATCTTTGAAGCATTTTTTTACCGGCAACAGTATAACCTGCCCCCAGTGTTGCTGCTAGAATAACTGCCAAAGCACCAGATATGTATTTTACCTCAAGAAGAGCGTCTGATCTGCCAACCGTAGAGATAACAATCACCCCAACAAGAGAAAGAAGGACCCCTAAAACTATCTTTAACGTGATTTTTTCTTTTAAAAATATCGCTGCTAAAATGACAACAAATATTGGGATAGTGGCAATAATTACACTTGCAGCACTTGCCGAAATGTATTGCTCACCATAATTAAGCCCCAAATGATATATTACAATACCCAAAAACCCCACGAAGAAAAGAGGAATGATATCATTTTTTTGAATTTTTGAGAATTTATTAGGTTTTACAATTAGTAGAATAAGAAAAACGATACAGGCTACTAAAAGACGCATAATTGTAAGATTTACTGGCGAAAGCCCTTCTAATCCAATTTTAATGAATGGAAATGCAAGTGCCCAGAATACAATAGGCATTCCAATTATTATGAAGAAGTATTTTTTTGCAAATGTGTCTTTTTTTGCAATCTGTTCTGACATTGTATGGTACAGGCAAATGAAATGTTTATTTAAATCATTTCAAATTATTACTTTTCTAAAACTATAAGTTCTCAGGTATATTTTTGCATTTGGAGCTACTGCTGTTTTATCTCTTTTATCACACCTCTTTTCGATAACATGTCCCTCATATCAGCAGGTAGAGATAATACATCACCTTCCCGGAGATTATATTCCTTCATATCAGTTCCAATAAACTTAGGTATGCCTTTGGTTACTCTTACCACAGGTTTAGAGTTTTCTTGTCCCCCATTGTTCTTGTCTTCTTTCTTGGGCCCAACAGTTTTCTCTTTTTCAGTGCTTACTTTCGATTTTTTTTCCAAAACTTGCTTACGCATTTGTGTCATTAACTCTAAGGTTGATTCAAACAAATCCTTTTCTACATCAACAAGATTTTTTAGATTTGGATCCCCCCCACGGGCCTTTGAAATTGTCGCCAGTAAAATCTTTTTCTCACGCATTTCATAAATACTTGTTACAATTTTATTTGTGTCCTGTATCTCGACTTTTAGAAGCATTTGTTTCTGAGGTGACGATTCTTTTCCAAGCCGATCATCCAAATTTTCTAAATACTTTGACAAATCATTGTAAAAATTAGATTCTATTCTTGTTAAACTTGGTGATTTTTTTTCCATTTCTTGGATTCTTCTAAGAGTTTTATAGTTTATTTCATCAGCATTCATCTATTTCTCATAGATTATATCACTAGATATGTTAAATAAATTTTGAGTGAAAAGATAAAACATACAACAAATGCATGTTAAACAAAAAACCCATCAGCAAAAATAAAAATACAACTGCAATATCTACCCCCACTATAATCCAGTAACATGTAAAATTACAAAGGTGAAAAAAACATGCCATTTGCAAAAATTAACAATGTAGAAATTAATTACCATACCGTTGGAGATGGACAGCCACTGCTTTTTATTGCTGGTCTCGGCGTAGATAGCATGTGCTGGATTTATCAAGTACCTAAGTTTCAAGAATTTTTCAAGGTTATAGTTTTTGATAATAGAGGCATTGGTAAAAGCACTGGAAGCATTGCCCCATACAGTACAAGGATGATGGCTGATGATGCAGTCGAGTTACTAAAGTATCTTAATATCGAAAAATCACATATAGTAGGTACCTCTATGGGTGGAATGATAGCACAAGAAATAGCAATCAATCACCCCAATATGGTTGATAAACTTGTGTTATGTTCAACATTTGCCAAACCGCAAAACATGGTAGAAATCATCATGAAAGGCGTGAAAGACATTATAGGATACAATGCTCTGGACATATTCGGGATAAATCCACACAGGCTTGTTTTTGAAAAACTATTCAGTTATCTTCTTCAGCAAATATTTTCTGAAGAATTTCTCTTGGAAAATAATAAATTAATAGAAGAAACACTGCGGAGATATCTTTCTAAACTCACATATGTAGAAACGTTTTTGAAACAGACTGGAGCTGTTTATACGCACAATACTTTTGATAGATTAAATCTGATAAAAGCAGAAACACTTATAATAACAGGCATGGAAGATAAGCTTGTGGTGCCGGAATGCTCAGATATACTAGCGGAAAAAATATCGAGGTCAAAACTGAAAAAAATAGAGCATGCTGGACATGGAATGCATTTTGAAATGCCAGATGTTTTCAATAGGATAGTAATAGATTTTCTATCAGCAAAAACAGAATGACTTGAGTCTACACAGCAGTTTCTATAACATTAACAAATCAAATGATGTTTGCTAGCCTTCTTCCGATTAAAAAAACCGCCAAATAGGTAGGCAACTCTTCTTCCCCTGCTACAAGATTAAATTCTTCTCCATTCATTTTCATATGAACAGACCCATTTAGCTCGACTTTTACTGGGTCATCCGGGAAAACAACAGCATCCCTCAGTGGATCAAAATCCCCTAAATCATCCAAGGTTGTCTTTGTTACCTTTAGACCTGTCTTTGCATGCAGGGATGACGGCAGCCTAATAAGACGTTTAACATCACAAGTTACAGGTTCGTCAGTCTCTCCTGCACTCATAGAAACAGCCGTCTTTCTCAAAGCATTATTAAGAAAAAATTTCCTAATGGTTTTTGATTGATCTAGGTTACCTTCCCTAATTCTTTTCACTCTTTCTTCAGAGAGATCATCCAAGAGTCTTTCAGCATCAGTTCTTTTTACCCCATATTCCTCCAGTTTCTTCATGGGATCTTCGCTTTTCATTATCTCATCTACAATATCAAGTATACCTCTACTTATTCTTCCTCTCCAACCCGATGCATCAGGGGTGGGCATTTTAAGGCTTTTTCCACTTGGATATCTCCTCGAACCATATCGTTTTATACCTGTTACTCGTTCACGAAAAATCAAAGAATCTTTTAAGTCTCGTCCCGTGATGTAATCCACAATTTCTCTTCGTTCATTACTATCTAAATCAAAGATAGTTTTGTCTTTAACGTGACAATGATATCCCCTACCTCCACTGAAATAAAGGTCTAGGTTTTTTTCATCAAAACCAAAATCATTAAGTAAAAAATCATCAACTAATTTGTAGAATTCCTTTTTCACCAGTTCCAGTTGCTCAGCATAACTGTACTTTTCTGCATTAGCTAGATG
Organism: Thermoplasmatota archaeon; assembly: GCA_030616985.1. Lineage (GTDB taxonomy): Archaea > Thermoplasmatota > E2 > DHVEG-1 > DHVEG-1 > JAUWWG01. The sequence continues at coordinate 6,986 of JAUWWG010000041.1, read as the reverse complement.
ATCTGAATCCAAATCAAAAATGAGTTCTGCACCCATCCAGTTTTTTTCCTGCATGGTTGGTGCACCGGGTTCCTGATAATACGCAGTGGAATAATATGTATGGGCGGGAACTCTTTCTTTTAAAAAAGTTTTAAAGTTTATTTTTTTGTCAAAGGAAAGATGTCTTATCATCCCCTTTCCGCCAAAAAGGACAAATGCAAATTCTCGTCTTCCAAAACGATCAGGTAGTCCAATATCTATTGTCTCATAGTATTCTCTAAATCTATTTTTTAGAAATTCTAAAGACTCTTTGGAGGTAAAGAAATCACCCATTGAAAAAATCATATGGTTTATTAGTCTATAACATTTATTATAACCTATCAGAAGGCTAGAATACGGGTTTGATAGGTATTCTAACCTAATTGATTTAGTTCTAACCTAATATGGAGTAATCATTGATAAATCGGGGATGGTTCGTTTTGATTGTTATTTGTGTTTGTTGTTAGCTTAAAGAACTCTTCCTTGCCTATCAATCCGTCTCTGAATAGTGCTATGTATCTACTTGTATCGTCTGTATCTTTCTTTTTGGGTTGTGGTGTGTTATCTTCTTCTTCGTGTGTTGGTTCTTCATCACTAGATAGTTTATTGAAACCTTCTTCGTATTTCTTCTTGTATGCCACTTTGTCAATATCTACATAGTGTTGTATCAATACATCTATAGATTTGTGTTTGGTTTGGTTCTGTATATCCTTTAATTTCCATCCAAGCTCGTAGTAGGCATATATGAAAAAACATATTTGTTGAGGTTTTAGATAAATGAAATTGCCTACCCCAATACCATAATGGGAATGTGGAATATAAGATTAACGGCAACAAAGGGAGGAGGGTAGACAGGAAAGAAAAAAATAATAACTCTGTTTTTCAATTGAATAAATTGAAACTGCCTACCTTCTAATAATATAAAGAAAATACAATATAATAAAGATTTGGGTGTAATAGGTATATTATAGGTATATTATAGGTATATAATAGGAATATTCTGCTTTATGCTAAAATGTAAGTATCAAAAGCATATACCAACCTTGAACGGAATAGTGAAATATACACAACTAACTCACTCAAATATACTATATTGAATGTTTCTATTACTCTATTAGATATACCCTCCTCCTTTCTCCTCCATAATATATCTAACTACTTTGTGTAATTATTTCTTTAACAAAAGTATTTTCATGTTTTTAATTCAATTCTACTTCCATCTACACCTAAACTTTCTGGAACGGTTTTCCCTGCTTTCATTACTTTATACCTTTCACAGTTTACTCTATTTTCAGTAAAGCAATAAGTATTTGCGCACTCCATTATTTGTTCAAAGGGCGTTTCCCGAATGGATATATCGTTCATGCATTTATCAGCGTATTCACAACGTTTCTCCGGCTCATTAATATGTCTGTAAAACGGGCATTCTTTATACCTATCCGAATCACAGAAGTCAAGGTTGCTAATATAGATTATTTCTTCAAACTCTTCAACACATTCTCTTGTAAAATCCTTATACATTGGGCAACTCATATTCTCATCTCCATATTGTGAAACAAATAGAACATTATAAGTTTCACTATTATTACACAAAGCAGTATTTAGCACAACTATTATATATCTACACCGAATACTTTAAGAATTAAGGGGAGAGTTAAGGAAAATACTCTCATTAATATTGTACTTGGTGAGCACTTATATATAAAGCTACTTGCGATTATAAGGAGAGAACTAATTGGCTTATATATAAACTTAATTTATTCTCTCATCTATATACCCAAAAATGGTAGTGAAATTCTGCATCCAACGGGGGTAAATAGGTATAAAGAAAGGTGAAGTAAGGGATACTGCGACATATACCCCTACTCCAATGGATAAGTTTTACCTACTTGGTTTTTTGGTTATAGCCTAATTATCTTCGATTTCCTTCGAGATACTTGGGTTACAACATTTATTCTAGAATAATTTAAGATAAAGTATAATTTTGAGGTGAAAGTTTTATGAAAGGCAAACCATTACAGGTACCAATGAGAGATGTTATCGAAGATGAGATGCTTTCATCATCTGTTGTAAAGGATATGAATGCACTTGATTTTGACTATATACCAGAGGAACTTCCACATAGAGATGAACAACTCCGTTTTCTTGCCCAGATGTTCAAACCCGCGCTATCATGTATTTCTCAAAATGTTGTTATAAAAGGGCCTGTTGGCACTGGAAAAACAGTCATCGCAAAGAAATTCTGCAAATCCATAGTAAATATTGCGCGTAAGCAGGGAAAGATTATCGAATATGTTCACATCAACTGTAGAAAACGATCTACCGATGCGATGGCCCTACTTGGTATTTTAAATCATTTTGATTCTCGTTTTCCAGATCGTGGCTTTTCTGTTCAGGAGATGCTTGAGGTTCTTCGTAAGCAATTGAAAAAGAGAGATGCACAGTTGTTAGTCGTGTTGGATGAAGCAGATGCGCTTCTGAAAAAAAGTGGTTCCAATCTTATCTATGCCCTCACTAGATTTTCAGACGAATTATCTAGAGATAAAAGCCCTGTTTCTCTACTGTTGATTTCTCAGAAAGATGTATTATCTATGCTGGATTCTTCTGCGCTTAGCACATTCAAACGTAGCAATATAGTGCATTTGAACAAATACACTCGTGATGAATTATTTGATATTGTTAGACAGCGTGTAGATCTAGCTTTTCATAGAAATACGGTTAATGAAGAATGCGTAGATCTCATAGCAGATATTGCATCTGAGTGGGGCGATGCACGTTTTTCAATAGAGCTTCTGTGGAAAGCAGGTATTGCTGCCGATCATCAGCATGTTCAGATGGTTGTTCCAGAACATGTTCGCGCTGCTAAGGCTGAGACTTATTCAATTGTCACTGAATCAAAACTTAGAAATCTAGAACGTCATCAACTGTTAACTTTACACGCCATTGCTAAAAGACTAAAGAAAGACGGTACTGCTTATGTCAACACAGGCGATGCTGAAAAAACCTATGCTATAACTTGTGAAGAATACAATGAAAAACCAAGGACACATACAATGTTTTGGAATTATTTGAAAGATATAGAGGGCTCTGGTTTTATAAATATCAAGCCATCCGGTAAAGGACATCTTGGTACAACACAGCTTATCTCACTTCCAGACATTCCTGCAGAAATTGTGAGTGATAAGGTAGAAGAATTACTGCGATAGATGTTTTCTGAACATACAATGTTCTTGTAGTGGGCAGGTGCTACATTCTGGTTTCTTTTTACAGTGATTTTTTGCTAGTATGACAATTAGTGCATGTAGTTCATTATATACTTGTGTTAGCTCCTCTTTTGAGTATTTTTTAGATAGTTCCTCTTCAAAGTAGTGTTGGATCTCATTGTAAGAAATATTTGTATCCAAAGGTAGCCGTTCACAAATGCGTTTTGTATATGCATCGACAACAAATATGGGCAGGTTTCCTGCATATAGTAGTATGGAATCTGCTGTTTCTGGACCAATGCCGTTTAATGATAAAAGTTCTTCCCTAATGGAATATAAATCTCTATTGAAAAAAGAGTCCAGGTTGTCATGGTAGCTGTTGTGTAAATATAATGCTAGGTTTTTGAGTCGTTTTGCTTTTTGATTGAAAGGTCATGTAAATGTCGTGCTTTTTAACAAACTTTATATATTATCAAGTACAATATAGATATTGTGAAAAAAAATGATAAATAGACGAGAAAGATATAATGAGATCATGCTGTTGAAATTTGACAACCCTTTGCATAAAGATATTGCTGAAAAATATCTGACTATTAGAGAGGAAGTCGATAATGTTGCCTTTACAACTCGCAACATTGATTTAACCGCTATCTACCATCTTTCAAAGTTTTTGAAAGACAAAGCATTTTCTGAAGCTACACGTCAGGATATTAGAGATTATGTAAATCATTTGCAAAAACGAGTGAGCACTGCGACAAGCAACTTATACGCAATAAAGATCAAGCGGTTTTATAAATATGTAAGTGAACCGGATAAGTACGAAAATGGTAAACAGGAGCAAAAGGAAATACTCTACCCCAACTGCGTGAAATGGATAGCCTACGATACAAAAGCTAATGCAAGATTGCCACTTGACACGATACTTTCTGAAAATGAAATAAAACAGATGCTAAAAGCGTGCCGTAATTCACGCGAACAAGCACTACTGGTTATATTGTTCGATGGCGGTCTTCGTAAGTCAGAGATCATTAATTTGAAAATTGAAAACATTGGTTTTGATCGCCAATTGGGAGCATATCTTTTATTGCCGAAAAAAGCAGAAATGTTGAAAACTGGGATGCGGAAAATCCAGTTGTTCATAATCCCCAGTTCTACACAATACATTAAAGATTATTTGAACCATCATAAATACAACGATGATCCGAAATCACCGTTATTTTGTTCAGAGGATACATCCGTTAAAATAGAAAAAAAACCACTATCGGATCAGGGGGTAGCAGATATCCTTACACGTATTCTAAAAAATGCTGGTATCAAAAAACACATAACGCCACACACGTGTAGACATTGGTCCGCAACTATGGCGTGTATAATGGGTTTTAACGAGATTGAATTACGGTTACGATATGGTTGGAACCGGAGCTCCAAGATGCCCAGTAGATATGTTGATCTCGCAAGCATTGATGTAAGTGATAAAATCAAAAAAATCAAAGGGATCAAAGAAGATAAACCAAAAGACAGTGTGTTACAAGTGCTTCTTTGTCCAAACTGTGAATATGATAACGTGCCTACTAATATCGTGTGTGGTCGGTGTGGCATGAAGTTAAATATAAAAGTAGAAGATATTGCTATGACTGCAACCGAAACAGGAATAGCCACACAAGAGCTAATAAAGGATCCTGAATTTAGAAAATTCTATAACGAAATGTTGCTTGCCACAATCGAGAAATATCAAGAGATGAAAGAAAGAAAATAATCAATCAGAGAAATTAAAATCTTAATACTGCCCTTTTCTAGTTACTTCCAATAAGTACATTATTTCATCCTTTATTTTTAGTTCTCTAGCATTGAATTTTATCCTTCTGTGTTTATTAGAATCCGAGATTTCACTACCTAAAATAGCATCTAAAAGAGAATATAACCGCTTCCTACAATTTGTAGGATCAATCTTAGCATATGAGAAAATTAAAGACTCTATCTGATTTCTAAATATATCAAATTCTGTTTTGGCCTTAGACTTCGAAAAATCAATCTCTTTCTCAGCATCTACATTCTCCAATAATTTAAAGGCGATATCATATATCTTAGGATACATCATCTTCCTCAATACATCAAGAGCTAATATACGCTCTGAGGGGTTTCTAGTGTGTTCAAAGTCAAAGATAACCTTTTCAAAGAACCCACGGGTGCTTCTAATCAGCTCTAAGAGATATTCCTCAAATCTTGTATTATCGCTTTTATCACTTTCAATATTAGAAACTAACTTAAGTGCTACTGCTCCTAAACACATCCAAAAAATGTTATTATCATGGTATCCTACTCCAAACCTTTGTTTTAGGGTTTGACTAAAATCAATATCCCATTTGCCTCTTTTCTTACTATATTCAATCAAGAATTTTATAAATTCTTTATTCCTGATTTTTTTCTTATGACATACAGCATGTATATCTGAAATAATCTCTTCTTGTTTGGTTCTACCCAGGGATGATGTAGAAGAAAATCTATAACTTTCCATCAAAAAATGCAGATGCTCTGATGGTATATCACCTTCAGTTTTAATTGAATAATACGTATCTACACCTACTGAATTTTTTTCAATGCGTATATCGTTTTTTAACGAGCCATTGTCCGAATAAATATTGCGCCAAACAGTAGTATGAGGATAAATATCCTCTAATTTACCTTTCGTAATACCTGAATTATTTTTTATTGTTTCTAAAATTTTTTCAGCTACTTTACCTTTTTTCATTATTTTTTTCGCCCTTTTTCTTCTGTCGTTTCATAAAACATGAAACGGGACTTAAGGAGAACATTACCTGCCATTTCACATTTTTTAACCCTATTCATGTTCATTTCATGTTCAGTTCACGTAAATAATATATATATGAAATGGGTATATAACGTTTTGGTGTCTAAATGAAAAATAAAAATATTCAAACCGGCTGTATCTTATCAGAAAAACAACTTGAAAAATTAAACAAACGATCAGAAGAAACAGGAAATTCAAGGAACAGCATCATCAGAACAGCAGTAAATGAGTATTTCCATAGAAGGGAACATAAAAAACTGGGGGATTAATATGGACCCAAGTGAAAAAATAATCGCTTATCATTCTAAAAATTGCCCTAATATTGATATCGGTTCTGAAGAGTTTACTGATTTTTTGCTTACAAAAATTTCAGAATTGAAAAAATTACAAGGAGCATAAATCCGGTAGTTGCAGATATAAGGTTCTCCACGGGCTAATGAGGAGATAGCCACGCAGAATAGTTAGAATGGTGGTGAGAATTAATGACTATTGCTAAAAAATTAAAGGATGGGGAAATGTAAAATTTAAGGTTGGATTAGGAGCTTAAATTATGGTTGAGGTTGGTGATGAGGAGAGAAAAAGCCAATACGCAAAAGGGGACATTTTGTATGTCGTCTACAAAGACGGTAGCACTGGGGATCGTAAGGCGAAAGGTACTTTTGTAACTGAGGATGGGCAGTCTATAACCATCGACATCGGTGGTTATATTTTGAGAATTTTTAAAACTTCAATCTACAAAATCGAACAACCGAAGAGCAACAGGAGGGGAGCATCTACCAGAAACGTTTACGATCAGAACCAGCGGAGGCGAGGATGACCATGGCTACTAAAAAGAAAACGAAGCAAACAATGAAAGCCACCAAACAAAACATTGATGAAGAACAGGTCAAGGTATTCTGGAAAATCATAGTCCGAGAAGGCAGGAACCACAAATTCCACGTTTTTAAAAAAGACAG
>JAUWWG010000016.1 GCA_030616985.1 Thermoplasmatota archaeon | reverse complement strand
TACAGATTTACCTTGCCTTTCTGATATCATCTGCTTGCCATTCATAATAGCAATTCCAACAGCAAGTGGTTTATGGTGTTTCTCATCACATATCCAAACTTGATCACCTTCAATGATATTTTCGTCGGCATCAACTATCCCTGGTGACATAACATCTGCACCATTGGTAACGAACTTGACAGCACCCATATAAACCACTACAAAATTCTCCTTTGGTTTATATCTATATAGACCGTACAATGTAAAAATGATCTTATTTTCATAAATCATAAAACATGGTTCATCCTCCACAAATATCATCTTTATTCCTTCGATGTCCCCTGTTTCCACTGATACTTCCCCATCAAAAAAATCACAAGTAAATGTCTCTTTAAGCTTGTTTTGTGTATCTCTTACTTCCTTTCTTTTTAGACGGTGCCTATTTTTTATTTTTGCAGACATACATTTAAGTCATTTCGATATTTACTTTTAATCTTTACCATGCAATTCTCAAATCCACATGGTATCTGGCACGCATATTGAAGCCCAAATCCTTATAAATGGGGTGTATATTTCGTGTCCCCTAGGTAATCTCATGGATAAACCACTTAAGGTATTACATGCAAGTCTGAACAAACGAGTGATGGTAGAGCTGCGAAGTGGAAGGGGATACCATGGAACGTTAGATGGATATGATGTTCCACATATGAATCTCGTTCTCAAAAATGTAGATGAAATAGTAAACGGAGAATCACTTACTAAACATAACACAATTATTGTAAGAGGAGATAATATTATTTACGTATCACCGTAAAGAGGTAAATTGATATGACAAAAGGAACAGCATCCAAAATGGGAGGCAAAAAAACCCACATTGCCTGCAGACGATGTGGCAAGCATGCATTTCATGTGCAAAAAAGAGTATGCGCCTCCTGCGGATTTGGAGAAACAAGCAAACTCAGACGTTACAGCTGGGCTAAAAGCAAGTAAAATGTGATATTTTCACTTATTACCTTTTTTAGAATTTCTATACTGATCTAGAGACCAGCATCCATTTTTACCCCAAATTGAGCCGTATATTCTTATTTCAACATAGAGGGCTACAATAAGTATGATGGCAAATAAGATAAAACCAAATAGTCTTGGCACGTCAAGTAAAATCTGTAAAAGAACAAACGTATCTAAAAGCATTACAAAAACAATGAAGATACATCTTAAAACTTCTTGAGAAAGTGGCCTCAACATACTTTTTTCAATACTTTCCTTTCTTCTCTTTGAAACTCTTAATAACATACTATCAAAAGCTTCATGTCTTGATTCCCGAACTGACTCACTTTTTTTCTTTTTCATTGTTGACATAATATCAGATAATTGGAGATTGTAAGAGTGTATACTAAAATGTTTAGTAAAGATGACATGCAACAAAATAATCCTTTGAAATTTCTCTTAACTTTGGTTCAACTTTTGAACATTTGGGCATACATTTCGAGCATCTTGGGTGAAATCTACAGCCAGATGGGGGATCTATGGGACTTGGTACATCACCCATCAAAATCTTTGATTTTTTTCCAAATTTTGGGTCAGGAACAGGTATTGAAGAAAGTAATGCTTCAGTATAGGGATGTTTAGGATTATCGAATAGTTCTTTCTTTGGAGCCAGTTCTACTGTCTTGCCCAAGTACATAACACCAACTCTGTCACTTATATGTTTTATTACACTCAAATCATGAGCAATAAATAAAAGAGTAAGTCCGAATTCTTTCTGCAAATCCTTCAACAAATTAATGATCTGGGCTTGAATGGAAACATCCAAAGCAGACACAGGTTCATCAGCAACTATAAACATTGGGTTCGTTGCTAAAGCCCTTGCAATTCCTATTCTCTGTCTTTGCCCCCCGCTAAATTCATGGGGATATCTGTTCATTTGATCCTGCGTTAATCCAACTTTTTCCATAAGTTCTATTATCTTGTTTTCTTTTTCCTCTTTAGAAACAATATTATGTACTTCCATTGGCTCAGCAATAGTTGACCCTATGGTCATCCTTGGATCAAGTGAACCAAAAGGATCTTGGTAGATGATCATCATTTTTCTCCTAAATTTTCTCATCTCCTTTTGTTTCAATTGAGTTATATCATTACCTTCAAAGTGAATGCTACCCTCAGTAGGATCTATTAACCTCAAGATTACCTTTCCACAAGTGGTTTTGCCGCATCCGGATTCTCCAACGAGACCCAAAATTTCTCTCTTTTTTATGTAGAAACTTACATCATCTACGGCTCTAACAGCCTCTTTTTTTCTAAACGGCCCTCCACCTGTCCAAAAGTATTTTTTAAGGTTTCTAATTTCCACCAATTTTTCCATTTATTTACTGCCTCCAACCAAATGACATCTTACCAGATGGTTCTTTTCCGCTTCTATCAATTCTGGCAGTTCTTTAGTACACATCTCAGAACAAAAATCACATCTTGGATGAAATGGACATCCGGGAGGCATATTCAGGAGATTTGGTACTAAGCCTTTGATTATCTCCAACCTTTCAGCATCGATATCAAGCCTAGGTATCGATTTCATTAATCCTTTCGTATATGGGTGCAACGGATTGCGAAAGAGTGTATTTACATCCGTATATTCTACAATATGTCCAGCATACATTACGGCAACATCGTCACACGTCTCTGCAATTACCCCTAAATCATGGGTTATCAACAGTACAGATGTACCAAATTTCTTTCTCAATTCATCAATCAACCTTAAAATTTGGGCTTGGATGGTAACATCTAAAGCAGTGGTAGGCTCATCTGCAATGAGAAGAGCAGGATTGCATGACAATGCCATTGCAATCATCGCGCGCTGCCTCATTCCTCCAGACAATTCATGAGGATATTCATTTATTCTTTTCTCAGGATCGGGCATACCTACTATTTTCAGTGATTCTATTGCCTTTTTTCTTGCTTCATCTTTATTCAACCCCTGATGTAATTTGATCACTTCTGCAATCTCATCACCTATTGTAAACATTGGATCTAAAGAGGTCATAGGTTCCTGGAAAATCATGGAGATTTTTCTCCCCCTTATTTTCCTCATTTCTTTTTCACTCAATTCTAAAAGATTCTTACCCTCAAAATGGATCTTTCCACCTACAACTTTCCCTGGAGGACTAGGAATCAATCTCATTATGGACAAAGCAGTAACGCTTTTACCGCATCCCGATTCTCCAACGAGACCCAAAGTTTCTCCTTTGTTGACCTTTAAATTAATTCCATCTACGGCTTTTACTGTCCCTTCATGTGTAAAAAAGTACGTTTTTAAATCTTTTACTTCGAGCAATTCATTCATGATTTCATCCTACGTCTTAAGTCTTGGATCTAAAACATCTCTTAAACCATCACCCAACAGATTAAGTCCCAACACTGCAAATACTATTGCTATACCGGGAAATGTTGCTGCCCACCATGCACCACTCACAATATAGAAACGGCTGTCAGAAAGCATAGCACCCCATTCAGGGTTTGGAGGCTGTGCACCTAGGCCCAGGAAACCCAAAGCAGCAGCATCAAGAATAGCGCTTGCCATCATTAAAGTCCCATATACAATGATGGGTGCCATACTATTTGGTATGACATGACGAAAGACAATTCTCCAATTACTAGAGCCTATTGCCCTCTGCGCTTCGATATATTCCGTCTCCCTGACATACAACACAGAACCTCTCATAATCCTTGCCATTTGGGGGGAATAAACGATACCTATTGCAATCATTGCTTTATCCAATCCCTGGCCAATGACTGCCACAATGACTATTGCAAGCAATAAACCTGGAAATGAAAACATGATATCAACTATTCTCATTAGAATACTATCTGCCCATCCACCATAATAGCCAGCAGTTACCCCAAAAGCTATGCCAAGAAGCACAGCAATTCCAACCGCGACGAAACCCACACTCAGACTGATCCTTGCCCCATGGAGAATCCTACTCAAAATACATCTTCCTAGCATATCTGTCCCTAGCGGCATACCTTCCAATCCATCTTCGCTCCAAAATCCAGGCTTAAGACTTTTTTCTAATTCTGGGGGAGATGGTGTTGGATCATTAGGTGAAATAACATCTGCAAATATCGCGCAAAAAACAAGTACAAGTATAAGAATTAAACCAAAAACTGCCGATTTATTAGATCTGAATCTCCTTATCAATTCTTGAGTTTTAGTCTCTCTTTTTCTTTCCTTTGCAGATTTACTGAATCTTTTTATCAACTCCTGGGTTTTTGCTATAATTCTACTTTCCATTTTTCACCTATTCATACTGAATTCTTGGGTCTATACGTGTATAAAGGATGTCCGTTATCAGATTTACAATTACGAATACAATAGCAAACACCAATATGCAACCCACCACAAGAGGATAATCCCTTTCATATACTGCGTTGACTACAAGTCTACCTATTCCTGGCCATGAAAAAACAGTTTCCGTCAAAATAGCTCCAGCGAACAGCAAACCAAAATTTAATCCAATTACAGTTACTACAGGAACCATTGCATTTTTTACCGCATGTTTGTATATCACCATTCTTTCGGACAGCCCCTTTGCCCTTTCAGTTCTTATGAAATCCTGTCTCAATACTTCAAGCATACTCGATCTTGAAACCCTAGCAATCATTGCCATAGGTATCGTCCCCAAAGCAATGGCTGGTAAAATCAAATGTCGAAGCACACTTATTAAAGCCGGAAAATTACCTGTAATTATGCTATCAAATACCATGAAACCTGTGACGCGTTGGAAAGGAATGAGAAGATCAATGCGTCCACCTATTGGAAGCCATCCCAAAAATACCCCAAAAATCATCATAAGCATAATGCCAAGCCAAAAAACAGGCATCGATATACCAAAGAGTGCTACCCCCATACACGTATAATCAGTTATGGAATACTGCTTGGTTGCAGATATAATACCTGCAAAGACACCAACAATTATGGCAAAGATCATCGCAGCGATAGAAAGTTCCATCGTATTGGGCAATCTATCCCCTATTTCCTTTGCCACTTCTTCATGAGTTGTTATGGAGCGCCCTAGATCACCATGCAGAACACCATTTAACCATATGCCATATTGAACATAAAGGGGCTTGTCCAACCCGTATTTCTCTCTAATTTCATTGAGTTGCTCTTGAGTTGCACGTTCTCCAAGCATAGTCCTTGCGGGATCGCCTGGAGCAAGATGTATTAAAGAGAAAGCAATGATCGAAACCCCTAGCATTACAGGGACAAGCATTGCCAATCTCTTTACAATGTACCATCTCATCTATGCTAGTCCCCTTTGCATAGGGCATTTAAATCATGGAATATGCTGCTTGCCTTATTCAATCGTCACAGGATAGAAGAACTTCCTACTTGTTGGATGCAAAACATAGCCATGTACATTTGATGTGAACACTACATTCTGGTTTGAATGAGCCAAATACACATGTGATGCATTTTCGTGGAGTAACATCTGAGCTTCTTCATAGTAATTTGCTCTTTCTGTAGTGTCATAGGTTTGCAATGCAGCCGAGAGCACCTCTTGCACTCTTGAATTGTTGTAAAAAGCAACATTTCCCGCCGTACCTATAGAACACGCGTTCTCTCCATACAACACATTCATAAAGTTGTCTGGATCACCATTATCACCAGTCCATCCTAGCAGGCACATTGGATGCTCTCCTGCTTCGGTCTTCTCAAGATATGTAGCCCAATCCACCTGATAGATATCTACAGTTATGTTCACAGCAGCTAGATAACCTTGGATTGCCTCTCCAATCTTTGGAGGATCAAACATATAAGGTCTACTTACTGGCATCACCCATAGAGTACTGGTAAATCCATTTGGATACCCTGCCTCCGTTAGAAGCTTTGTTGCCTCAGCTGGATCGTAAGAATAATCTTCTACATCATCATTATATCCTAGCATAAACGGTGGCATTCCGTTCTTCGCAACTATTGCCGTTCCTTTATAGAGATTATCCACAATCGAATTTTTATCAATGGCATGATTAATCGCTTGCCTCACTTTCTTATTTGTAAGTGGTTCAGAATACCCGGGGGTTTCAACCCAAGGTTCATCCAAGTCATGCACTCCATTTTCATTCGAATCAGTATACCCATATCCGCAATTTATAGCCAAGTAACCGACATTCATACCAGGTTCAGTAAGAAGTTGTAAATCCGAATCTGCCTCTATCACATCAAAACTAGATGGATCTGGATATTCCATCCCCTGAATTTCATTCGTCTGTAGGGCCATCAATCTCGCAGACGCATCCTCTATAACCCTAAATATTAACTTGTCCAGTTTTGGACTTTCGCGCCAATAATCGTCGTTTGCCTCTAAAGTAATGTGGTCATCTTTTACCCATTCGACAAACTTGAAAGGACCTGTGCCGGAAGGATGTTTAAAAGCATCTTCACCCCATTGCTCTGCATTTGCTGGACTTACCATACATACAGTGAACATCGCCAGACTTGTCATTATCGCAGCATTTGTTCTCTTCAAAACTATCTTTACAGTATAATCATCAATTTTTTACACTCTATCTACATCACTGAACATATATCCCCAATAAGCCCACTCACCATAATCATGGTATGCATGAGTTGGATCATATTGTCTGGCAAGTGAAAAAACAACAGCATCTGCATCGAAATCGGTTCCATCGTGGAATTTAACGTCATGTCTCAAGTTGAATGTGATATTTAATCCATCTTCAGACGTATCCCATGATGTAGCTAAACAAGGTTGTATTTCTGTACTACCTGATTCATATTCAACCAGACCTTCAAAGATATTATCCATCCTCTGGATAGATTCCCCATCCGTTACATCTCCCGGATCCAATCTCTTTGCATCTCCAGAGCTCCCAAATATCAAAACCATTTCTTCGGATTCTTCTTCAGTTACGCATCCACTAAAAGATGCCGCTATCATTAGCAAACACATGCCTATCGCTAACAAACCAACTTTTTTATTATTCATTCTCTCTCTCCTTTCTCATCTTAGATTTATACAATATTACAATGAAAACTGACTATTAACCTTTTCGTTTTTATGACACTTTAGAGTTAAATTATATTTTTATCTCAATCACGATAAACGGCAAGGCATTCAAATAAAGTAAAAAATTGGTGCTTATTATTAGTCAATTTTTTTGGAAGTAATCTTACATTTTTCTATAGACCAACATCCATTTTTACCCCAGATCATCTGATATATTTTTATTTCAATACAGAGAAATGTGATAAGGGCAATGATAAATCCAATAGAATTAACCAGTGTTGGCATCTCTATGAGGATTTGAAGCGGGATAAAGACATCTATAAGCATGACAAAGACAATAAAAATACATTTTAAAATCTCTTGATATAGGGGACGAATCAAGCTTTTTTTGATATTCTCTTGTCTTCTTTTTGAAAGATACGCTAATGCTCTTTCTGTATTTTCCAATCGTGATTTCAAAACTGACTCACTTCTCTTCCCTTTCATTGTTGACATAATATCAAAACGGTAAGCCCTTATAAGAAACATTCAATAAAATTTCAATAGAGATGGCATGCAACAAAATGCCCTTTAGAACTTTCTTTTAGTTCCGGTTCAATCTTTGAACATTTAGGCATTTCCTTTGGACAACGTGGGTGGAAATTGCAGCCAGATGGTGGATGTATAAGACTAGGCACTTCTCCCCTCAAATGAGTACGTTTTGATTTTATATTAGGATCGGCAATAGGTATCGCAGAAAGCAGTGCTTGTGTATATGGATGCAATTGTTTTTTGAAAAGGTCTTTTGTTGGGGCTACCTCAACTATTTTTCCGGCATACATTATTGCGATTCTATCACTAATATGGTTTATCACACTTAGATCATGTGTAATGAAAAGATATGTTAAACCAAATCTTTTTTGTAAATCTTTTAATAAATTCAGTATTTGTGCCTGTACAGAAACATCCAGCGCGGACGTTGGTTCATCTAGTACAATAAAATCAGGATTTAATGCGAGAGCCCTTGCTATACCAATTCTTTGTCTCTGTCCTCCACTAAATTCATGCGGATAACGATACATATGTTGTTCAGTGAGTCCAACTGTTTTAAGAAGTTCGAGTACCTTTTTTTCCAAATCGGCTCCTTTTGCAACACCATTAATTACCAAAGGTTCCCCAACTATCTTCTTAATAATCATCCTGGGGTTGAGCGAAGATGCAGGATCTTGGAACACGATTTGTAGATGCGGCCTAAGTTTTCTCAATTTTTTCTTGTTGATTTTTGAAAGGTCAGAGCCCATAAAAAAAACTTTCCCATCTGTGGGTTTTATCAGTTGGAGAATAGTACGTCCAAGTGTTGTTTTTCCGCAGCCAGACTCCCCAGCAATACCTAGTGTCTCACCCTTTTGAATATAGATATCCACATCGTCTACTGCCCTAACATAATCCTTAACTTTTGAAAATATGCCACTCTTTATAGGGAAATATTCTTTCAAATGATCAGTTTTTAGGATTATCTCGTCATTCATGGTTTCACCTGCTGATATTTAGAAATAACAGATAATTTTACATCTTCGTAATGATGACACGCAACAAAATGATTCTTTTCAACTTCCACCAAAGGTGGAGGGGTTTTTTTACATTCGCTTGTAGCATATTTGCAACGTGGATGAAATCTGCAGCCTGATGGTGGTGTAATCAGATTTGGAACAAACCCAGGAATAATATCCAGCTTTCCACGCTTTTTTGTAATTTTTGGTATGGTTTTTAAAAGCCCTCTTGTGTAGGGATGATTTGGCCAATCAAATATTGATTGTACATCTCCAAACTCAACAATATATCCAGCATACATTACACCAACCTTATCACAGGTTTCAGCAATCACTCCAAGATCATGAGTAATTAGCCAAATTGCTGCATTTGTCCTTCTTTGCATATCTTTCATCAGATCTATAATCTGTGCTTGGACAGTAACATCCAACGCCGTGGTTGGCTCATCTGCAATAAGCAATTTTGGATTGCAGGCAAGCATCATAGCAATCATGGCGCGTTGTCTCATTCCTCCACTTAACTCATGAGGATATTGTTCAGCCACCTTTTCAGGATCCGGAATTTGAACCATCCTCAAAGAGTCAACTGCTTTTTTAATTGATTTTTTCTTCAAATTTTTTTTCTGTTTTCTTTTTCCAATGATGTCATATTTCTTAATTTCTTTTTTATCAACTTCTCCAACTGCTTTATGAAGGATTAATACCTCGGCAATTTGATCCCCAATTGTATAAACTGGATTCAATGCAGTCATTGGTTCTTGAAATATCATAGATATTTCGTTTCCTCTAATATATTGCATGTCCTTTGCTCTCTTTTCTAGAAGATTCTCCCCTTCAAAAAATATCTGACCGTCTATGATTTTACCAGGAGGATCCGGTATCAATTGCATAACAGAAAGTGCAGTAACGCTTTTACCACAACCCGTTTCACCAACTAATCCAACTGTTTCTCCCTCACAAATATCAAGGTTTATTCCCTCTAAAGCCTTGACTACACCTTCATAAGTATAGAAATAGGTTTTTAGATTTTTTATGCTGAGTAATGGTTTTTTCTCCGTGACATCACCTTCTTAATTTGGGATCCGTAATATCTCTTATCCCATCACCAAGTAGATTGAAACCTAATACTGTAATTAATATAGCTAAACCAGGAAATGTGACATACCACCAAGCATGAAACATATGTGTTCTCCCCATAGATATCATTAATCCCCATTCTGCTGTTCCTGGTGACGCCCCTAGACCAATAAAGCTTAAACCAGCTGCAACCAGTAAAACAGCACCTAGATCAAGTGTTATTTGCACCAATAAAGGTGAAAATGAATTCGGTAAAATATGTCTAAAAAGTATGCGCCAACCGCTTGCTCCTACACTGCGGGCTGCCTCAACATATTGATTTTCACGAATAGATAAAACTTGCCCTCTAAGGAGACGAGCATATTGGGGCCACCACACAACAATCAATGCCATCATGATATTTTCTATACTTCTCCCTAACGCAGCGGCAACTGCCATGGCTAAAATAAGATACGGTATTGCAAGAAAGACATCCGTGACCCTCATAATTATTTCGTCGATCTTTCCACCAAAATATCCCGCTACTCCTCCTAAAATAACCCCAATAATGGTTGCAGTCAGTACTACCATTAAACAAAGCTTGAGAGAGATCTGAGTTCCCCAGACCACCATACTATATATGTCCCGTCCGAAATCATCTGTCCCAAAATAATGTTCTGGACCGGGTGGAAGGAGTTTATTTTCAAAATTGATATCCCATCGCTCCTCAACGCGAGTCGTGCCCTGATCTGTAGAGACTTCAACGTAAGATGGATGTTCTTGTATTAATAATGGAGCAAATATTGCAATAAAAACTACTAGTAAAATTAACGCAAGTCCGATCATGGATAGAAGGCTATGTCTGAAAAGGTGAAGCATGTATTTTATATCTTTAATTTTCGATTCATGTTTCTTAGCAAACTCATCTATCCACTTGGAATATGTTATACTAAACTCCTCCCAACTTTACTCTTGGATCAATAACTGCATATAATAAATCAACAATCAAGTTTGCCAGAACATAGGTTATCGCAACAACTAAAGTAAATCCCATCACCGAATTAAAATCAAGACCTATTACGGCAGATGCAGCAAATCGCCCCATACCAGGCCAATTGAATATCGTTTCGGTAAGCACAGCCCCGCCTAATAACGCCCCAAAAGACAGTCCAGAAACAGTAACAGTTGGAATTAATGCGTTGCGCAGTGCATGTTTAAAAATTACGGTGCGCTCTGATAATCCTTTCGCTCTGGCAGTACGTATATAATCTGCACCCATTACCTCAAGCATACTGGAACGCGTCATCCTTAAAATTAAGGCAAGAGTAGCAAAGCCTAAGGTAAACGCAGGCATTAATAGATGATACAATGCTGAACCGCAAGCTTCGAGATCACCTGCTAAAAGACTATCTACGACAAATAATCCCGTGACCGGCGGTGGTGCCGATACGCCAATCGATAATCTTCCCTCTAACGGTAAAATAGGTATTTGATATGCAAATGCATATTGAAACATAAGTGCCAGCCAAAATATCGGCAAAGAATAACCGACAATGGCAATGAATCTTGTAATATGATCTGAAAGTTTGTTTCGCCTTATAGCCGAGATAATTCCCCCAACTATTCCTAAAGGAATTGATATTAACATTGCAAATATTGTTAATTCAAGCGTTGCTGGGAAATATTGAGCGAGACTATCAGTAACTGGTCTACTTTCGAGATAAGATTTACCTAAATCAAAATGAACAAGATCATTCAAATAATAAAAATATTGTACCAATACAGGTTCATTTAGGTGAAGTTCCTCTCTTATTCTTTCGATTGTCTCAGGTTGAGCCTTCGGCCCGCCAGCAAAATGCATTGCAGGGTCTGCAGGTATCACGTGGGAGACAACAAATGTGAGTATCGTAACCCCAATTAACACAGGTATAAGCAGTATTAATCTCCTTGTTATATACTCCCATGTTTTCATACCATCTCCATTCCACACCATTTATGGCATGGTTTTCCGTAAAGGGGAAAAACACCTTCTGCGTTTTATCTTACATTTCCACGCGATTCATCTCACAGTCTAAAGGTTGGGGATTTCCATCTTGGACCTGATTAAACTTGATTAAAAAAATAAAAAGAAGAAAGAAGGGATTTTTATTCCCTATTCCTTGTAATAGTCGTACCAGTACCATTCCCGCACAGGATTGTAACTATATCCTTGTACCCAATCTCTCATAGGTCGTATATATTGTCTCTGTCCGATGAATATCATTGGTGGATCATGGATATATATATCAAAGGCTGTTTGGTATGCATCGCTACGTTCTTCATGGTCCGTTGTGTATTTTGCTTTTAGTATCATCTCGTCAACTGTTTCATTCTTCCAACCAGTATTGTAGGTGTCTTGGCCAATGTCTGCTGAACCTACGAATGGTGCTATATAATCGTCAGGATCGTTGTAATCTGGTCCCCATCCCATGAATATGATGTCCCAATCAGAAGTTGCAAACATTCTGTGTAGGAGTTGCGGCCATCCTTCCGTGGTAACGGTGGATATAATGCCAAGTTCAGTGAGTTCCTGTTGGAAAGAAAGAGACATTTTCAGCCGCTCAGCATTCCCTGCATTATAAAATATACGGAACGTAGTGGCATTGAACCTATACCCATCATCATTTTCAGTATACCCTGCATCGTCTAATATTTTTTCAGCTTCTACAAGATCGTAATCATATACTGGTACACCATTGTTTTGAGTTTCATAATATGGCATACCTACTGGTATGCAACCTGGCAATCTACTCATGTATCCTATATATGCATCATCAATTGCAGATTGATAATTGAATGCATAACTCAATGCCTGCCGCACTTCTGCTTCTGCCAAATAGGCATTGTTACTCTTCGTGTTCAGAATTACCAATACCACATCGTAGCTGTCATATGGTTGAACTATGACGCCGTCTTCACCTTCTACATCTTCGAGATTTTCATATGGTATGTACGCAAAATCAGCATCTCCATTCAAAAGTGCCAATATTCTCGTTGCAGGTTCATCAGCGGTTTTAATGACTACCTTATCGACATGTTTTCCATCCCAGCCACCCCAATAGTTTTCATTTTTCACCAGTACAACCTCTGTTTTATGTGTCCAGTGATCTAACATATATGGGCCAGTACCAACAGCGTGCTCTTTCATCCATTCATTCTCTGTGTCCGCAACGACACCACCATGTGCCTCAACCGTTTCTTTATCAACTATATACCCTACCGTATACCCCAGTAAAGCTAAAAATCCACCATATGGATCGGTTAGTGTTATTTCTATGGTATAGTCATCTATTATTTTTGTACTATTTGTATCCATACATTGTGACAAAATCCAAGACACTCCAGACTCTGGAGCATCCATTATCAACACCCTATCAAATGAATATTTTACATCCTCTGCTGTAAAATCGTTACCATTAGAAAATTTCACATTTTCCCTTAAGTTGAATGTCCAAGTTAATGAATCATTTGAGACACTCCAATCAGTTGCCAAAGAGGGATAAAAAGTCTCTGTATCTGCTCCTTTATAGGTTATGAGTCCTTCATATATTGAGAAGATAACTTCACCAGATGCTGTATCATATGCATCAGCAGGATCAAGTGTCTTTGGATCACCAATTGTATAAAATACTATCGTATCGGGGTTTTTTATCTCTATTTCTGTTTCCGTTTCTACACATCCACTAAAAGATGCCGCTATCATTAGCAAACACATGCCTATCGCCAATAAACCAACTTTTTTATTATTCATTATATCTCTCCTTTTTCACCTTGGATTTTCTCCAATATTATAATGAAAAGTGACTATTAACCTTTTCGTTTTTATTTATATTGAGGGGAGATTTGAAAGGAAAAATATTTGTCCTGCTGGTAAGCACGGCTCCACTAGTAGAAATGTTAAGCGGACGTGTAGAGGAAGAAATCGAAGCGAATAACGCACCTGTGGCTGACTTCGAATGGTCTCCCGAAACAATAATACACGTCATATCTAATAAATTTTTACTATGCCATAATAAACGTATGGATTGTTGCCTCGAATATTTATTATAAAAATTATTATATGGGGCATCATATGGTCTCCCTCAAATGAATCGAAAGATATGCAAGTATTACTGCTACCAAAATACTCGAGAGCCGAATAAAACCAAAACCACCGGGCAGGATACTCTAGAACTTGTCATTTTTGACATGGATGGTGTAATAGCCAATACTATAAGTTCTTGGAAATATATTCACGATTATTTTGGATGCTCTAATGAAAAATCTGTAGATGAATATCTAAAGGGAAAAATAGATGATGCAGAATTCATAAAACGAGATGTTTTCCTCTGGCGAGAAAACGGGAAGCCAGTTACTAGAGACAAGCTTGTCGAAATTTTATCAAATGTTCCACTTATGAATGGAGCGGAAAAATGTATAGCTAGGATTAAAAAACACAATGTTAAGACAGCCATTGTCAGTGCTGGCCTTGATATTCTCGCAGAACGAATGGCAGAAGAACTCGGTATTGACTATGCCTTTGCCAATGGCATAAAAACCGATGACAACGGGCGTCTCAGTGGTGAGGGCGTAATTAGTGTTAGACTCATGTATAAAGACAAGACAGTTAGTAGACTCTCTAGTCAACTGGGCATCCCTCTTGAAAGAATCGCGGCGGTAGGTAACTCCTGTTTTGATATCCCCATGCTTGAAACTTGTGGCCTTGGTATAGCATTTAACCCAGAGGATGATTGTATAAGACAGAAAGCTGACGTTGTAGTAGAGGGAAACGATTTAGGTAAAATTCTGCCCGTTCTTGAAAAATACATGTAAATATATTACTTTAGAGATAGAGAACGTTGGCTCAATTAGTTGCTTGATTTAGACAACTTTCTCTTTATACATGCCAGCAAGGGCATATTTGATTCCATCAGCGCGGTCTGCACCTGTAGTTGATTTTGTAAGAATAGTTTATCGCCTCTAACTTCGTTTAATTGTTTTTCCAATAGAGTTATTATTTTCTCCTGAGATTGAATCTTTTGTTTAAGTGGCAACATTTCGCTGTTATAAAGAGTATTATATACCTCACTGTAGACCTCATCTGATATACTATCTTCGTTTTTTAAATCATCATCTTTAGCATTATTATTCAAAAATTGTACAATAGCCTCCTGTACAAGGTTGTTTCTTGACATCTCATGGCTCTCAATTTTGTTGTAAAGTTCTTTGTCTAATCTGATTGCTATTCCTTTTGTATCGTTCATGATCTCCCCCAGCTAATTTAGTGAATAACATTTGTATTACATAAATTTTTATTATTTTATACAAAAGCGCATAAAATCGTATGGTATACATAATACTTATATGTATGTTTTCAGGCAAATTTCAGGGAGAAATCAAGCAGAAAGGAGATTTGTATAACCGATCTTTTTCTTTATGATTTTCAAGATCGGAACGGCAATCAGACATACGGCGGCTATTGCACTTAAATAAAACCCGATACCTGGGCCCCAACTGCAAGGTACAATAGCATTCTCCTGCAATCCTGGAATGGATATGTCTAAATCGCCACTACCTGAAAAACTTCCCACCCCAATATCCGTTACTTGAGACATTGCAACAAAGAAAAGCAGAACAGTAACAACCAATAACACAATGCTTACGACCGGCAATATCTTAGAGATTTTTCTAAATCTATCTTTAATAAGTATACAAATAACAGCAATAACACATACTACCATCAACAGCATAGATAGTAACTCAAGGACCATGCTAAGTTCAGGTGGAGCAAAACTTATCTCACCACCAAGAACTGATTGTGATGACGTTAGTGTAACAATGTTGGATGGAACCAAGAGTGTTTTTGTAGTTGTTGATATCGTACCAGTATCCCCACTTAAAGCCCACCATGGCGATACTAGAGCAATTAGAATAAGAGCAATTGCAAGGAGACTTATACTTAAATGGATATTCTTCTTCCACAGAAAAAATATAATTGAACAAACAGCAAGTACAATACCAAAAAATGTTACCATCGTGTGCAGAGATGATTCCTGTGTGGTTACAATACTAATAGATTTATCACCCTTTACATCAATGTTTTGCTTGGCTATCTCTTCATTACCTGCAGAAACCCGCAGCTCATATTCTCCTGGTGGAACGGAAACTGTTGCCTTCCCTTTACTTTCAATCTCTGCTCCAGGTCCCTTACCTGATCTTTTCAGAGTGATTTCTCCATCTCCAATTGGCATTCCATAGGAGTTCATAAAATCTAAATCAACAGTAAATTCTGCTGGAAAAGATAGACTGAGTGTTTTATCCTTATTAATATCAACATCTTCTTCAAGAATAAAAGATTTGTAACTCATCTTGAGAGTATAATCTGCAGGATAGAGCTCGGTAAATCGATACTTACCATCACTAATTTTCTCTGCAGATATGGATATCTGATCAACCATTTCATAACTTGTAAGCATTGGACTTATGTCAACAGCTGGAGGAAGTCCCAAGGTATCTTTTACATTCAGTTCAAGCTGATACAATGACAGATCAAATGATTCCTTTAATGTAAATAAACGACGTGTTAAACCCAAACTAACCTTTTTTTCTTCAACCAAAAAACCTTGATAGATGATATGTAATGTATACGGAATACGTGGATAACACGGTGCACTGAGCACAACACTTCCGTTCTTATCAGATAACGCCTCTTCTATAATCACATCATCTCGTAATAGGGAAAATCTTACATTTTCAATTCCATTGGACTCCTGATCAACAATGGATGCTTGCAATTTTCCTTCAGGTCTACAGTATATGCGGGCAGAGGAATCCTCATCCATCTCAACTATTGTGAAGCCGACATATTGTCGCTCCTTTCCAAAGAACGGGTTCTCCTTGTATATCTTTATAAGATATCTTCCGGCTTCTAGACTTGGAAAACTAATTTTTTTGAATAACGAAGCATTCTTCCAATCAAATAATCCAAGAACCGCCTTCACTGTTTGAATTAAGTTTTTGCCTTCAAAATCAAGATCCATACTTGCAAGTGCCAACCTACCAATAGATCCGGAGGATGCAAAACTATTATCCTTGTATAACTCTGCACTAACATATGAAAAGCTTTTACCTACGACTGCCGAAAGCATGGATCCAAGAGGAAATGATGGGGCAAGATGTACATATGCAGTCAAGGAATATTTCTCAGTTTCTTCTTCCGCTTCAACAGACTCATTTCCTCGAGTTATCGATCTGTCTACAATCAATTTTTGGTAAATTTCAGATTCTTTATTTACTGCTTCATATCCCTCTGTTTGAAACGTAATAAACTCCATATTAAACGCTACATTCATCCCCTTTGGTAGAGATGTATCGTGTTTTCCCCCTTCATATGAATTCCTAGTGGCAAAAACATCTCCAGTATCAGCCTCAAGACCAGGAAGTTTCACATGCTGCTTAGTTGATGCCTTAACCTGCAGTCCATCTTCCCCTCCTTCCAAGAATCCAGTAATTGACTCAAATATCAAACCTTGCGCCGTCCCAGTTGAAGGATCATCCATGCATATCCATGCATTGTTACCCACATCAGCATCATCTGTTGCGGACAGGATCCATTCTGGTTTCTCAGTGTTTGGATCCGATGGAATCGAATACTCTTTAGTACTGTCATCCTCAGCATAAAAATGGAGTGATGGAAGAATATCTCCAATATTCATCTTCTCAATTGTTGCACTTCGGGCTTTAAAAGTTGATAAAGCAGCATATGCGGGATCTCTTTGCTTATCTCCAGTTACCTCAGTTGTCTCAAGTACCTCATGATTAATATTTATATTCATACGTTTTACTGAAGTCGGACAGTAATAATACGTGTAAATATTATCGGTTTTTACTGCACCATCTGGAGAAACACCCTCTATCATAAATTTAAGCATAAGATTTCCATCTACAAGTACTGTTTTTGATATTGTTGTAGCCCAAGCCGGTCCCGCCCAATCTGGTTCTCCATCTTTACTGTAGCTCATATACATCCCCGCGAGTTGATCCATGTTAGTTGTTTCAAATTCTGTTTGTTCTGGTTTGAGTCTAGCAAGGCTATTTGATACGCCATTTCCGAGTATTTCCCCTTTCTGTATTATCCCATAGACGATATACTCGTCCTGGAAAATCTTATAATAATCAAAATCAATTATTTGCCCCGAGATTGGTTCGTAGAAATAGTGAGTATCTTCAAAGGACAAATGATCAATGTATTCTGGCGCAGATGTTTCAGAACCATCATACAAAACATAATACTTTTCTTTGCCATTTGCTTCTTCAGGGACGAGGAATACTAGGCTACATGCAGTAATATGGGAGTTACCGCTATGTTCTAAATCATATATCTGCGAATCTAGTTCTGTAAGTCCCGAGCCACCCTCATAACCAACACGCACAGAATGTTTTGTTTCATTCTGCGCCCAACAAGAACTGTCAAACACTACACGAATATCAATTGGTTGGAATTTTGCTTCGTCTAGGCCAGTATCAATTGGAATTGTTATCTCCTGTTTAAATGCTAGATTCCCAATATCTGTTGTAACATACCCTTCATAAGAAAATGCATTACCTCCAAAAGATGAGAAAAGTACAATGGCTACAATAACAGAATGTAAGAACTTTTTTATCGCAAATTGCATATATTTGATATGTTTTATTATAATATAAATATTTTTATATATAATTTATATTTTGATCGGAAAAATTGCCTGTTGCATCTACATCACACTCACAATAAGAGGGACAGAACAGGTATACATATAAGTACAATGAAAAATATGGCTAGAATTAGTCCTTTCTTTCCGAACTTGTATTTCTCTGGAAGAATCTTTTGAGTCATATAAACTGCCCCTATGCCATATATAATTACACCAATAACGCCCAAAAAAAGCAACGTTATGCTAAGCACCAACATAACTGATAAACCGTTGTAGATCAATAGAGATAATGGTATACCTGTAACAAGAATATAGACCAATAGATAACCCATGAATCTCCTATATGATGTTTCATGTACTCTTGTGATAATATGTTTCGATGTTTCGTAAAGCATCCTAGTTGCAGCTTCAAAACCAGCATAGATAGTGCCAAAAAGTGCAAAGAAAACACTTACTTTAAATAATGGTTCTAACCAATAAGCAAACTGGGTGAATATTACTGCCTGCGTTTTTATTAAATCCATGTCTGACGGTAGCAAAACACTACCATCTCCTTGAAGTCCTAGCAAAAATTTACCAGCAACAACATAAGCAACAGACACAATCGATACGATAATAAATGCAATTATGAGATCAATATGTATCGGTCTTAAAAGTAAACGGGATTTTTTAACTTCATCATGAGTATTTGGTAGGTATGTAATTTTTCCTTCTTTTCTAAACGAATCAAAACATTTCTCTGAAAAGACATTAGGATCTTTTTTATCTTTGAAAATACCCCATTTTTTAACCTTGACCCAACCTAAATAGCTAACAAGTGGAATAACCGTAATTGTAAGAGTTCCTAGGTATCCCAGCATAAGCAGAGGTACGGGAGTTGGAGTAGCAGAGCTGGATGCCAGAACCCAATCAGGATAACTCGGCACATTTCCTATGCGAAAGAAGCTTAATATCAATTCAAAAATGTTCGGGTTGAATTTCTGGAAAATGAATAAAGCTGATATGATTGCACCTGCCCCCAATACCACAATAAAGAACGCCTGCACATGTTCAAGAAACTTATATCTAGCAAAAAGTACAAGAAAACCAGCAATTAAACACGCCGCTATACCCCATATGATATATGTTTCATTACCAAAACCAAGAATCCATGCAAGCGATTGACCAATAGTAGTAATAATCGAAGCGGTGAAAGTAGGTATAAAAATAAGCATTATCCCAATCAAGAGCCAGTTAAACCACCCTTTCTTTGTCTTAATGGCAAACATATCCATGAGACTGATACCTGAGAGCATCGTAAATCTGGAACTTATATATGCTATTACGTAAGAGGCAACATTAACAGTTATCAGCCACAACAATCCATATCCTGCCCATGCTCCTATATGCGGCCCAAGTATCAACTGTCCCTGACCGATGGTCATTGAAGCTAATATCGCACCCGGTCCAAAAAATAATAGATATTTAAGGTATTTCTTTATAGAAGGTTTTTCTGTTAAAACTACATCTGGTTCCGGAAAGGTTATTTGTTCCATCTTGTCTGAGTTCATGTCACCTCACTCCCGAAAAATAATCTCTTTTCTGCCGTTTAAATCCATTTTAGGCTGTTTTGGCCCTTTCTTTTTACGAGCTTGTTTATCGTATGCCTCAACTCCACCCGCTTCTTCAATTATTTTTCTTCCCATCTCAATTTGATTTTGTATGCTTACATTGACTCTTTCCATTGATCCTGGCGCTAATTTTTTAGCAAACCCCACCATTGCAGCAAGCCCATAGGGCAGTGACTCCATTCGCATCGTTGTTCCAGGAAGGGCAAAGAACCACACACCTATAGAATCCTCTCCAAATTTTGTTACAGATATGCCTGCTGCTGCCTGCCGCTCAGCTTTAGGACCAACATGAGCTACAGTCCATTTACCATCAACGTATACTTCACCTTCACCCTCTAGCATGAAGTATCCCATGGAGTCATACCATTTTTTTACGACCGGATCAACATCTATCGTTGAATCGTACCATGCCTGAATCATGTTCATTGCAAACATTTTGTATCGTGCCTTTATTCCAGCAGCTCTACAAAGAGCAATAAACGCCGTTATAAGGTGAAAGCAAGTTCCAGTTCCTCGTCTAAATGTTACTTCGACTTCATTAAATGGCAATATCTCTAATGGCAATTTTTCCTTTACAAAATGAAAAGCAGCCTCTGCAAACTCACGATCAGATTTTTTATACGCACCAAGCTCATTTGCAAGAGCTATTACTTCCGGAGCCCGGCAATTACAGTAAAGAGTTGGTCTGAGATACTTCTCTTCAGAATCACAGTACTTCATTCCATCCTTATATTTAGGGAGGTCATATGCCATTTGCGGTCGTATGTACCTTTCTTTAAGAGGTTCCATCTGCCTCAATATTTTGATATCGCCTGGATTTTTTATAAGTAGCTTACCTAGAGATATCACTCCCCCCATCATCAGTTTCACCTGAGTTCTTTGAGGAATATATCCTTTCTCCTTCATTTCCCGCAAACTCGTCATAACTTTTTACCTTCCAATGTCCCCCGTCATCATCGTTCTCATTTCTTCTGCACATCCTCGCATCTCTGTACCTACTACACGCTTGACTTCTGGCTCCAACACAGGACCAGGGCGATCACAAACGGGACAATGCTCGAGTAATTTTACTTTATCGCCTGTCGTGATAAATCCAGGATAGCTCAACGCCGCAGAATCAAGAAACGCAAAACGACCTGATTCACCATAACCTACTTGCTCAAATTCATCATCTAGCACTATTGGCTTGTAATATGAATAGGGAACGTGCAGATAATGTCCTTCAGGACACTGAACCATCCATCCATTGCCTTCCACCATGCCATAAACATCGAGACAATGTTTTTCAGGAATGCCCAGCACATCCTTCACCTCTTTTCTAAAGTCTGCGACAGATAGGCGGATATTCTCATGTATCTTCCAACCACCGCCAGTACCAACAGCACCTCGTCCACCAAAATCAAAACTTCGCCCCTGTTTCTTCAGTTTTTCCATCACAAAGTACAAGATGAATGGAGCACCGACAAAAACTATATTTTCTTTTGTTTTTTCATGGCGTTCGAGCCATTTAATGATATCATCAATCATCTTTTGTGATGTGCGTTTTGAAAAGAACCTGACCATTTTGCTCTTTAATCCTCTTCTTCCACCCATCGTCAATTTGATCAGTTCGGTAGTGATTTCACGATCAATTGCTACACTTACATCCCGTATGGCATCAAAATATACTGAACATACTTTTCCTGCATATATATTGGTTTTATTGGGATTTGGCATCAACAAATATCCGCTCATATTGTGATCCCATAATGGGTAAATCATAGAGACAACTGATTTTGCAATGGCATATTCAGATAAAAAAAACGTCCGTTGATCACGTGGGACAAACGTGTGACGTCCACTAGTTCCACTACTGTATGAAACAATCAGTCCTGCATCATTGAACGCATCAATCACCTGATCATACGTTGGTGCAGAATGTTTTATAACAATCTCTGGTAAATCTCCCGTGTAAATATTTCCTAGCCATGTTGCAAACTCTTTTCCTCTAGGATAATCCTTAAAAAATCCATCTGGAATAATTGGTATTTTTGCAAGATCCCCCGACGTTTTGATATCATCTGGAAATACATTGTTTTCTTTACAAAAACCCTGGTAGAATTTATTATTCGTATAGTGATGATTAAATGCAAATTTAATCGATTTAAACTGTAATTCCTCTGCCTCTTTCAAGGGGATGCGATATAAATCCTTTGGCTTATACAATGCCTCATCAACAGGGGTCCATGTATCCCGTGGCGGAATATAATTATTCAGACATTCATCAAGTTTTTTGATATATACATCGTAGCCTTGTTCTATCATTATATTGCCCGCCAAATACTATTTTTTCAAATATTTTTAGCATGTAACCACTCTATAATAATTATAGTTAACTATAAAATTATCCACATCTTCCAAAAATTCCCATATGTTTACCCTCGTAATATCCCCCAAATTCATCATCCCCATATCCCCTAAATTGTAGTGCCAACTGAGATACAATCTACAACGGCAATATTTCTAACAGGCATAGACTCCTAGTAGGTTCTGTATGCAAGCACATTGGGTAACCAAAGAATTATACCAAAATCCTGCATCATCCATCTAGATACCGATGCCGTCAACACAACCCCCTAAACGCTTAAATATAGCTTCCCTTATTAATGGCAATACTTTCTCATATTGATAGGGAGTTAGTTATACTCTCTTACACCAGTAAGGGGTAATTTATACTAAAAATTCATAGAGGTATGAAACTTGGACGATACACCTAAACCAAACGAAGAAGTGCCTGAGGCACCACCTGAAGAAGCTAAAGATGAAACAGTAAAGGATTTGCACCCAGAATCCAAGACACAGGTCGAAAAAATACCTAAAGAACAAGTCAAAGAAAAAACAGAGTTGCCCCAAGCAAAGAAAGACTCGCAAAAGAAAACAGGAAAAACTGAGGCTAAAAAAGTCAAAAAGGAAGAAGACAAGAAAAAAGATGATTTTAGATACATTGTTAGGATTGCAAATACAGATATTGATGGTGAAAAAAAACTTGTTCGTGGATTGACTAGCATAAGAGGGATAGGAATGCATATGAGTGCTCTTATCACCGATGAAACAGGCATTAATAGAGACATTAAGATCGGAAATCTAACAGATTCACAGATAGGAAAAATAAAAGAAGCCCTTGATGGCATAGAGGAAAGCGCGCCCAAGTGGATGCTTAATCATCGTAAAGACTACGAAACTGGAGAGGATATACATTTGATAGGTTCAGACATTGATATGCGATTAAGGGATGAAATCAATATTATGAAAAAAATCAGAAGTTATAAAGGTATAAGGCATGAGAGAGGATTACCAGCTAGAGGACAACGCACTAGGGCAAATAATCGTAGTGGATTAACTCTTGGCGTATCAAAAAGAAGAGAAGATAGGAAGAAGTGATTTTTATGGGTAAGCCAAAGTTTTCTAGGAAAAAATATGAGACTCCAAGTCACCCGTGGCAAGCAGACCGTATCAAAGCAGAGAATGAGTTATCAAGAAAATATGGCCTCAAGAATAAAAGAGAGATCTGGAAAGCTCAGACTGCTTTGAGGAGATATCGTGGACAAGCTAGAGAATTATTAGCAAAGATAGGTGGTGGCAATCCCCAGATCAAAAAAGAAAGTGAACAACTATTGATGCATCTTATTAGAATGAACATCCTACCGCTAAATTCTACGTTGGACGATGTATTGGCCTTGGAAACTGAACCAATCCTATCTCGTAGACTTCAGACTCTCACTTACCTTAAGGGTCTAGCAAGTACACCAACACAGGCACGACAGCTTATCTCCCATGGCCATATCGCAATTGCAGACAGAAGAATAACTGTACCCAGTTATATGGTTGCAAAGGATGAAGAAAGCAAGATAGGTTATGCTGCCAATTCTCCACTAAATGATTTGCTGCATCCTGCACGCCCTAGCGCCGAGTTTAAATCGATTCCAATAAAAAAAGAGGATAAACCTGAAGAATCCAAGGATAAACCAACAGGAGGAAAACCAGCAAAAACAGATGAAGCTAAAAAGGACATCGTAGGGGAAAAGCCTTCTGAAAAAGAAACTGCTCAGGAAAAAAAACCAGCCGAGGGTGAATCCAAGGAAAAACCAGTTCGGACACCAGAAGGAAAACCACCTAAAACAGAGGAAAAAACTTCCGAGGATTTATCACAAAAGGAAAAACCAGCCGATTCTAAAAAACAAATTGAAAAACCTGAAGAATCCAAGGATAAACCAACAGAAGAAAAGAGTGAAGATAAAAATAAGTCAGACGATGTTAAGGAAGGAGGTAAATAAATATGGGAAGATGGGGAGTTGCACATATTTTTGCATCTTTTAACAATATAATTATAACAATCACAGATTTAACTGGTGCCGAGACGATTACTCAATGCTCTGGTGGCATGGTTGCAAAGTCCGCAAAGGATGAAGGATCTCCATACACTGCCATGAAAGTTGCACAAGTTGCTGCGGAAGCAGCTCTTGAAAAGGGAATAGACCATGTAAACGTTAGAATTAGAGGACAGGGGGGCAACAAGGCTGGAACGCCAGGACGTGGTGCCCAGGCAGCTATCCGTGCTCTTGTGAGAAGAGGTCTAAGGATAGGTAAGATAGAAGATGTTACACCCATCCCGCACGACGGTTGCAGAAAGAAAGGCGGTAGACGCGGTAGACGTATTTAGGTGACAAAACATGAAGGTTGACGTCACAGAATTGAAACCGAAAAAAGCTATTTTAAAAATTGAGGATACTGAACCATATTTTGTCAATTCCATAAGGAGAATAATGCTTTCGGAATTACCTAAACTTGCTGTAGATGATGTTACAATATATGATAATACAAGTGCGCTTTTTGATGAGATTATCGCCCACCGTCTTGGTCTGGTTCCAATCCCAACTGATCTGGATCTGTTAGTACCTAGAGATGAGTGTGTCTGTAAGGGTAAAGGATGTCCGAATTGCACTGTTAGATATACATTAAGCAAGGAGGGAGAGGGCCCTGATAAAAAAGTAGTTGTATATTCTGGGGATCTTCAACCTGCTGAGAAAAGTTGGGCCATAACGGAAGATAAAATACCCATAGTAGAATTGTACAAAGAGCAACGTCTAATTCTTGAAATAGAAGCCGTTCTTGGATGTGGAAAAGACCATGCAAAATGGCAACCGGTTCAGGCTCCAGGATATAGATTCATTCCAACTATAGAGATCGACAAGGAAAGAATAGATGAAGTAAAAGAATTCATAAACGAACTTCCGGAAGGGCTTGTTAAATTAAAGGGAGATAAACTGGAGATAAACGATATTAAAAACATGTCTGTACTTGAATCATACATTGATAAAGCCAACGCAGATTTTATTACTATCAAGAGAGATTCAAGTAAGATAATATTCAGTTTTGAAACCGATGGATCATTGAAAACGGAAGATGCGCTTAAAAAATCTGCAAAAATCCTTGAGGAGAAATATGCAGAGTTTGGTAAATTGCTTAAGAAAATAAAGTAAAGCTCAGAAACTATATTTTACCGAAACATCTTTTATGCGTTTTCTATTTTTTATTTTGCGAATTTGGGCCTGTGGGGTAGCTTGGTATCCTTGTAGCTTCGGGGGTTATAGACTTGAGTTCAAATCTCAGCAGGCCCACTATTAAAATTTGTAATTCAGAACAACACAGAGCAGATTTAAAATTAATCATATAAATAGAATAATTTAGCGCTTGTATATTTTTTTGTGATGATCGTAATCCTCTAAAATAATAGTCCTTGTGTCCAGCACAAAAAGTACCATGACCAAATTCAGCTAAAGGATCATTATCATCATAACCAAAATCCCAACCTCTCACATCATCTATAAAACCATTCTCATCATCATCAATACCATTATCAGGAATTTCATCCTCATTAATCCACAATTTATCAGATAGATCAGGGTGTGTATAATCAATACCATCGTCTACAATAGCAATAATAAT